>NZ_JADMSV010000032.1:0-47056 GCF_015560935.1 Butyricimonas sp. BSD2780061689_150309_C8 | reverse complement strand
TCTCTACTTAATTCTAATATTTTTTTGATGGGTCAATTTAGAGTATAATAGTGGGTCAAGTGACTTTATATTTTCCATGAGTCTTTTGTTGAGTTATAATCGGGTGTTCAAAGATCATAATGTTAATTTGAGCGTGGGGATGAACGTGCAGGATTCTAAAAGTGAGTATGAGTCAACAAAATATATAGGATTCCCTTCTTCTGATTTGAATAAACCTCAGTATGCGAATAAATTATCTAGTAATATACCCACTTTTTCTGATAACCACACGAGGTTATTCGGGGTGTTTATGATGGGGAATTATTCGTATAAGAATATTTATTTGGTAGATGTTTCCGTTCGAACGGATGGATCGTCCGAGTTTGGTAGTGACCGGCGTTTTGCAACTTTTTATTCTGCCGGATTGGGAGTTAACATGCATAATTATAGATTTTTAGTGGATAACCGTGTTTTTTCTCAGTTACGAATTCGAGGGACATGGGGAGAGACTGGTAAAGTGAATTATCCTCCTTTTGCTGCTCGTCACACGTATACGGTGCAGGCGGGAGCTTGGCATACGACCGGGATGGGAGCTACATTGACTTATATGGGGAATGAGAATTTGTCGTGGGAGAAAACGTCAACGTTGAATTTAGGGTTGGATTTGACTCTTTTTAAACGTTATACACTTAATTTGTCGTGGTATGATAAGGTTACAAATGATTTGATCACGGATGTTGCTATTGTGCCGTCTTCGGGTTTTACGAGTTATAAAGATAATATGGGTAAAGTGAGAAACCGGGGTGTTGAGGTTAACCTAAACGTGAATGCGATTCAAAAGCAGGATTGGGGATTGAACGTGTTTTTCCGTGCATCTCATAACAAAAATCGAATAATGGAGATTTCTGATGCGTTGAAAGAATATAATCAGAAGGTGGATGATTATTATTCGAAGTATCCTAATTATAATAAACCGTTGTTGAAATACACGGAAGGGGCTTCATTGACGTCAATCTATGCTGTTCGGTCGTTGGGTATATCTCCGGCGAACGGGCAAGAAGTATTTCTTGATGCAAATGGAAATGTTACCTATGATTGGAATACGACGAATCAGGTTGTAGTGGGTAATACGGAGCCTAAGTTGCAAGGATCTTTTGGATTCAATTTCCGTTGGAAGAGGTGGACATTGTTTACGGCAGCTTTGTTCGAGACAGGAGGTGATTTGTATAATTCAACTTTGGTGGATAACGTGGAGTGTGCCGATATATGGGGTAGTAACGTGGACAAAAGAGTGTACACGCAACGCTGGCTGGAGCCGGGGGATGTTGCCCCGTTGAAATCGATCAAGGATCGTTACCAGGTGACCCGTCCAACTTCCCGTTTTGTTCAAAGAAATCGTTTGGTGAATTGTAACTCTCTTTCTTTAGGATACGAGTTCGATCCTCATTTGGTTAGTCGAATTGGTTTTAGCCGGATGAAACTTCAGTTGAATATGAACGAGATTGCTTACACGTCCTCGGTAAAACGAGAAAGAGGGTTGTCTTACCCGTTTGCGAGAACATTTAATTTTACCTTGAATGTAACTTTTTAAAGGAATTTAGTTATGAAAAGAACATGGAATAAAATATGTGCAGGGATCATAGCTTGCGTCACGTGTTGGTCTTGTAATGATTGGTTGGACGTAGATTCCAGTACAACCGTGACACAGGAACAATTATACGGGAGCTATGAGGGGTTTCGGACAGCGATAAACGGGTTGTATTATTTGATTAGTCAGCAGGATTTGTACGGGCGTGATTTGACCTGGGGAGCAGCCAGCGTGTTGGGGCAAAATTATGACAATGATAATGTTAATTCTCGTTACTGGGATCTGGCAAGTTATACCTACGGTACTTCGAATGCGAATAAAATAACGGATCCGATATGGAAACGGGCGTTTAACGTGATTGCAAATTGTAATAATTTGATACAGCAGGTAGAAACGAAGGATACAACGTTTTTCCCTTACGGGAAAGTGGAACGGGATTTAGTGTTGGGGGAAGCTTTGGGGATGCGTGCGTTGATGCATTTTGAGATCATGAGGTTGTATGCTCCGGCACCCGTGCAGGATGACGGCAAGAGGTATATTCCTTACGTGACGAGTTATCCTCTTCATTTTCCAGAGAAAGAGACTGTTGATTACGTGATGGGAAGGATTATCGAGGATTTGGAATCAGCAAAGACGTGTTTGGCATATCATGATACGTTGTATAATGTGACAGCTGTTAAAAGTGTGGAAGCCAGGATTAAAGCGAATATGTCGACGGTAAGAGGCGGGTTGTTTTTTAACGGGCGTGCTACGCGAATGAATTATTTTGCCGCTTCGGCCTTGCTAGCCCGGGCATATTTATGGAAAGGGGATAAGGTGAACGCTTTGCGGTGTGCAAGTGATGTTTATGCTTACGGGCCAGATGGTTTGTCTGGAAAGAATTGGTTCTATTTCACGAAAGTGACTAATATGGGGGAAGCTAGTACTAAAAATGATGTGTATCGTAAGATGTATGAGGATATCTTGTTCACTGCGGTAAATCAAACCGAGTATGAGTTATTCGAGGCAGATCGGGGACCGGGTAGTTTTTATTATTTGAAAAACACGGATTTGTTGTTTGGAGAAGATAAGGATGATTGTAGGTTGAAAGTGTTGATTGGTAGTGATTATACTTCCTTGAGATGGCAAAGTCCGGATGCGTTAACTGATAAGGCTAAAGAGATAATTGCGTATCAAGGGCCTTTGGCTCCGGTGATTCGCTTGAGCGAGGTGTATCATATTATGTGTGAATGTTTGGCTGATACGGATTTGCCTCGTGCGGTATCGATTCTTCAAACTTTAAGAATGGCTCGTGAAGCGAAAATTCCTTTGAACGTGACGAGTAAAGACGAGTTCTTGGAAATCTTGTATAATGATATAATCCGGGAGACATTGTCGGAAGGTGGTAGTTTTTATATGCATAAGCGCCTAGGACGGGATATGTATAATGGGGAGGAAGATCCGATTGATATGACTGGTCATTGGGTTGTTCCCGTACCGGAGAGTGAAACTGATATTTAATGATAGAGTGTAGAGTTATGAATAAGATATATGTTATTTTCCTTGTTTTGGTGTTTTTCTCTTGTAGTGAAGAGAAGATTATGAGGTATAATGCACCGGAGAATTATATTCGCTTTACGAGTACCTACCAAGATTCGGTAAGAGTGTCGTTTGTTAATTACCCGACAGCAAGTTCGTTCGAGGTAAAGTTGCCGGTAGAGATTGCAGGTAACGTGCTCGCTTCGGCTTTGGATTACGAGGTGGTTGTGGATAAAGATATGAGTACCGGTATTGAGGGTACTCACTTTTCATTGGAACGAGTGACTTTCGGGGCTGGTGTTTTTTCTGACACTTTACGGATGAAATTAAATCGTACTGCAGATATGAAAAAGGATGAGTTCCGGATCGTTTTGCGTTTAAAAGATAATGGGAATTTCACGGTTATTCCTTCGGATAATGATTATGCCATCGTGCGAGTTAGTGATAAAATATCTCAACCGGATTGGTGGGATCGGGGTATCATAAATGATTATTTGGGTACGTATAGTGATGATAAATATACGTTATTTATTATCGTTACGAATCAAACGGACTTAAGTGAAACGTCACCAGCCGAGAAACGTGCTTACGCTTTGCAGTTTAAGTATTGGTTGGAAGATCAGGAAAAAGCTGGTGTGACAGAATATAATGGGATTAAATTGGCGGACATAACAGAGGTTCCGGTGAGAGGTTAATGTTTAATTGGAAAAGGTTATGAATAAAATTAGTTATATCAGTCTTGTGGCCGGAGTATTGATGCTGAATGGTTGTTACGAGGATAAAGGGCATTATGATTATACCCCCACGAATGGGATTACTTTTGAAGTGAATCCGCAAAATAAGACGTATTATTTGGGAGAGCGTTATTTTTATTCTCCAAAGGTGATATATGAGCAAGAGGGAGATTCCGTGAATTACAGTTATTGGTGGGAAATAATGAATAAAAAAGAAGGTGTTGCCGCTGTTGACACGGCCTGTGTCGGTTTCGATCTGGATTTTTATCCTAATGCGGAGAAGAGTGTTGGGGTGAGAATGTGTGCTATGGATTTGCGCACGAAGGTTGTGCATTCTTCCGATGAGGTGACGTTGACAGGACAGGCGGCTTTGAGTCAAGGCTGGTTGATTTTGAGTGAGAAAAGTGGAGAGTCAGCCTTGTCGTATATTCGGCCGGAAATGACGGATGATAAAAAGCGTTTCTATACGGAGTACCCGGATTTGTATAAAACACTTTACCCGAATGAGAGTTTGGGGAGTGGACCGAAACGATTGAGACAGATCATACATAATAATAGTACGGTTGTGGTCGTGATTCAAGAGAGTGGGGCATTGTATTTGAATGGGTCTTCTTATATCAAAGAGATGACTGTTGCCCAGGATTTCGTGGGGGATGTACCTGTCGGATTGAATGTGAAGGATTTCTTTTGGGGAAACGGGGTGGATTTTTTGTTGGATGAGAATGGAAATCTGTATTCTAGGGATTATTTTGATGATGGTAGAAAAGTCGATTTATTCACGACTCCTTTCACGGGTGTACGTATGCAGTTGGAAGGAGAGCGTTTGAATATTCGGGATATCATTTTTACCGGAAGACCCACGGCGGCTTTTTTTAATGCTTTTAATGATGCTGAAAATCGTCGGTTGTTGTGGTTTGGGAGCGGGTATAATACTTCTGCTATCAAGAAGTTTTATCCAATTCGTATGCTTGACGTGGACACGTTGATAAATTTGAATGATTACGGGGACTGGGATTTATTGTATATGTGTTCCGGACAAGAAGCATCGTGGAGTGATATACCCACTTTTGCACTTTTCAGGAAAGGAGATGTCGTGAAAGCTTTGAATATGCGAGTGGCTTATTTTGTTCCCACGGTAAACCCGCCTTTTTCTGCAATAGCTATGTCTAGCTGTGACCAATCGAATTTTGACGGGACGAAATATTTGAGTGAAGATTCTAAGTTTTATCGGTTAAGGCAACGTGCGTACTTTTTCTTTTCGAGTGGTAATACGATTTATTGGTATGATTTGTCAACCAAGAAAGCTTACAAGTTTGATGAGGTTGAAGGGGGAGATGTGATTGTGGATATCGAGACCAACTCGTCGGAAACAGAGTTAGGTGTTGTGACGGCTAATGGAATTTTCGCAACGTTTACGATAAAGAATGAACATCTTTTTGACCCCAAGCATTTGATTTATCAAAAAGATGGTTTCGGGCGAATTGTTGATCTTGAATTTAAATGGTCGAATTGGAATAAATATAATATGCCGAAAACCGATGAGTAAAAAGAGTTTGTCGGGGGAAACAAGTTTGATATTATAATCATGTAAATTTAATGTGTAATGTTTGGTAGAATGATTCAGTGATTGTAAAGGGGACTATGCGGTGCGAGTGAAATTTGAAATCACTGAATCTATTAAATCGAGAATTGATAAAGATCTATAAAAGACCTTTAGTGGAATGTATTGTGTAAATCTTATAACAAAAATGTATGGAACAATCTATTGTGAAGGTGGAGCATCTTTTTCACCGCTATTCGGTTCATTGGGCCGTTAAGGATATAAGTTTGGAAATAAATAAACATGGTATTTACGGGTTATTGGGGTCGAATGGTGCGGGAAAGTCGACCACGATGAATATTATGTGTGGGGTTTTGAAACAGACCGAGGGTGATGTGTTTATCCGAGGCATTGATACTCGTAAACATCCGGTGGAGGCTAAACGTCTAATCGGTTTTTTACCGCAAAAGGCCCCATTGCATATAGATCTTACGGTGGAGGAGTATTTGAAACATTGTGCTAATATGCGGGATATTCCGGGTAAACAGGTGGGAGAGGCGATAGATCAGGTCTTGGAACAATGTAATATAACACATTTTCGTAATCGGTTGATTCGTAATCTTTCCGGTGGTTATCAACAACGGGTCGGGATTGCTCAAGCTATTATTCACAACCCTGATTTTGTTGTGTTGGATGAGCCGACAAACGGGTTGGATCCGAATCAAATTGCTGAAGTTCGGAATTTAATTAAAAAGATAGCCGAGGAGCGTACAGTGATTCTTTCAACACATATATTGCCGGAGGTACAGGCTGTGTGTGATCATATTTTTATGATTGAAAACGGACAATTAATTTTCTCGGGAACGGTTCGGGATTTTGATAATTATATTATTCCGAATACGATATTTGTTTCTTTACGAGAAAATCCGGGGGAGGCTGAATTGAAGGAGTTGGAGGGTGTGCTTGACGTGAATTATCTAGGTGGAAGTTATTATCGATTGAAATATAATGATGCTATGGATGTGATAGACCGGGTGGTTGAAGCCAGTGTGCGTAAAGGTTGGCATTTAACAGAGATTCGTCAGGAAAAGAGTTCTTTGGATTCAATATTTGCAGAGTTGTCTAAAAAAAGTAAATAGTAAGTGATATGAAAAAGATATATAAGTTAGCATTGACGGAATTGCAAACGTTGTTTTATTCCCCGGTAGCTTGGTTAATTTTGGTTATTTTCTTGTTTCAAGTTGGAATGACTTATTGTTCTATTCTTGAACCGAAGGTGATGGGGCAGGAGTTAGGGCGTGTGCAAGGGAATTTGACGATGTCTATATTTTCAGGATTGAGAGGGTTATTCGAGTCAATTCAACGAAATTTGTATTTTTACGTTCCTTTGCTAACGATGGGGTTGATGAGTCGGGAATTTGGTAGTGGTTCTATAAAACTTCTGTATTCTTCCCCGATCACGAATACTCAAATTATTTTGGGTAAGTTTCTTGCCATGATGGTGTACGGGGTATGTATGATGGGGGGAGTTTTTATTGTGGTATTATATAGTGCATGTATCGTTCAGAATTTTGATATGCCGGTTGTTCTGGTGGGTATGTTGGGCGTCTATTTGTTATTTTGTACTTATGCGTCTATTGGTTTGTTTATGTCTAGTTTAACTTCCTATCAGGTCGTTGCGGCAATTGGAACGATTGCGATGTTTGCCGTGTTGGGATACGTTGGGAATTCTTGGCAGCATGTTGAATTTGTACGGGATTTGACTTATTGGTTGGCTATTAACGGACGTGCTAATCAATTTGCTAATGGGATGATCTGTTCTGAGGATATCGCGTATTTTGTTTTGGTTTCGGCCCTTTTTATCTCGTTGTCTGTCTTGCGTTTGAATGCTGTTCGGCAGAAAAGTACTTTGGCGATAAATTTGGGAAAATATATTGGGATTTGTGTGTTGGCTGTTATGCTCGGATATTTTACAACGTTGCCCGTGTTGAAATGGTATCATGATGCTACCCGAATGAAAGTAAATACATTAACTCAGAATAGTCAGGAAATCGTGAAAATGGCAGAAGGAGGAATGACAATTACTACGTTTTCGAATTTGATAGCCCCGTCGCGTAATGCGTATGCCTCGCCTGAAAATATAAATCGGGATAAAGAGCGTTTGTCTAAGTTCATTCGTTTTAAGCCTGAGATTAAATTGAAGTATGTTTATTATTATGATACGACCACGAATGTGGTGTTGGATCGTCATTTCCCGAATCATACTTTACGGGAAAAAATGGCAGAGGTGGCTGAAGTTTGGAAGTTGGATACCGCAAAGGTACGCCCTTATGAAGAGGTGGTTGTACAATACCCGGAATTGGCCGGGGAGGCCAAGAATTTTGTACGTTTGATCGAGCGGGAAAGTGGAGAAAAGACTTTTTTAAGGATATACGATGATATGATCGTGCATCCGGATGAAAAAGAGATAGCTGCAGCGATCAAGCGGATCGTGATGAAACTGCCCAAAGTGGGTTTTGTAACGGGACATGGGGAGCGTGATATTCACAAAGGAGGAGATCGTGATTATTTGCGTTTTTCTTACGATAAACCGGCTAGATATGCTTTGATTAATCAAGGTTTTGACGTGTGCGAAGTTCGTTTGGAACAGGATATCCCGGAAGAAATAAGTATTTTAGTTATAGCGGATGTCAAGACTGCTTATTCTCCAGAAGAATATGCCGTGTTAAGTCGATATATAGATCGTGGGGGAAATTTGTTGGTAGCAGGAGAGCCCCGGAGAGTTGAGGAGATGAATCCGATCGTGGAACCATTGGGTGTTCGTTTTCTGCCGGGCGTGTTGGTACGTCCGACAGAGGATTATCCGGCAGATTTGATATTAGGTAAAGCTACTCCGGCAACTGTTACGGATATCGCTTATGCTTTTACTTCTATGGTACGTTATGGAACGGTAGCTACAATGCCCTCTTGTTGTCCGATGGAATATACTGAGGATAAAGGGTTTCGGGTGATACCAATGTTAATGAGCGATTCTATAGGAGTTTGGAATGAGTTGGAAACAACAGATTTTTTGGATGATACAGTGCGATTGAATACTGCTATCGGGGAAATAGAAAAGTCGTGGCCGCTAGCTTTAGCTTTACAACGTCAGGTGGGTGATAAAGTACAAAAAATAGTGGTGTTGGGAGATGCTGACTGTTTGAGTAACGGGGAGGGAGGTCGAAATCGTCGAGAGGTTGTTGCCACGAATTATTTACTTGTGTCCGGTTCCTTTTACTGGTTGTCGGATGGTGAGGTACCTGTTGATACTCGTCGGGATCCGGCTCCAGATAGAAAGATTGAACTAGGAAAGGCGGGGATGCGTGTGACTACTTGGTTATTCTGGTGGGTGTTGCCGGGATTGTTGTTGATAACCGGAGTTATCGTGTGGGTAAGGAGACGAGGACGATAAATTTTTGGCAATTGTCTGATAAACAGATTGTGTTGCTCGGAAAGTTGGACATTTTTAATTCGAAACGAGGCGGTTTTTATCGTTGCGTTTCGAATTAGATTTAAGTATAGGTAAATTATTTTTATGTATTGTACCTCTTTTTTGCTTGTTTGTTGTTTTATATAGAGAGGGAGGATAAGGAATTTGTGTGTCGAATAAATGAAATCAATGTGTAAATGAATGAGTGATGAAATGAATCTATGTGTATTTTTGTTGTGTTTCGGGGCAATGTTGCCAAACAAAGAAGGGAGGAAAGAACCAGTAGATTATGTGAATCCTTTGATGGGGACGCAATCCACGTATGAGTTCTCTACAGGGAATACTTACCCGGCTATTGCTCGTCCGTGGGGTATGAATTTTTGGATGCCTCAGACGGGAAAAATGGGTGATGGGTGGGCTTACGTGTATACGGCAAACAAAATACGGGGATTTAAGCAAACACACCAACCTAGTCCGTGGATTAACGATTACGGGCAGTTTGCTTTGATGCCAGTTGTGGGAGCGCCGGAATTTGATCAAGATAAACGGGCGAGTTGGTTCTCGCACAAGGGAGAAGTTGCCAAGCCTTATTATTACAAAGTTTATTTGACCGAACATGATGTTGTTACTGAATTTACTACAACTGATCGAGCGGCTCTTTTCCGGTTTACTTTCCCAGAGAGCGAGCATTCGTATGTTGTTGTTGATGCGTTTGACCGGGGTTCATTTGTCAAGATTGTGGGTAACAATCGAATCGAGGGATATACGACTCGGAATAGCGGAGGGGTTCCGGGGAATTTCAAAAATTATTTCGTGATAGAGTTTGATAAGCCTTTTGAGTATCAACATACTTTTGCCGACGGGAAGTTGAGTGATGAGTTATACCAACAGGCGAATCATGCGGGAAGTGTGATCGGATTCCGCACGGAAAAAGGAGAAAAGGTACACGCTCGGGTGGCTTCTTCGTTTATCAGCTTGGAACAGGCGGAAAGAAATTTGAAAGAGTTGGAAAATGATGATTTCGATGTGTTAGTGGAAAAAGGTAGGACGGAATGGAATAAAGTGCTAGGGGCAATTCAAGTGGAGGGCGGTTCGCTGGATCAATATCGGGTATTTTATTCTTGTTTGTATCGTTCGGTGCTTTTCCCGCGTAAGTTTTACGAGTTTGATGCAGCGGGAAATATCGTGCATTATAGTCCGTATAATGGCAACGTGTTACCGGGATATATGTATACAGACACGGGGTTTTGGGATACCTTCCGTTGCTTGTTTCCTTTGTTGAATCTAGTTTATCCTTCCCGTAACAAGGAGATTCAGGAGGGGCTGATTAACACGTACAAGGAAAGCGGTTTTTTCCCAGAATGGGCGAGTCCGGGACACCGGGGGTGTATGGTCGGAAATAATTCGGCTTCCGTTTTGGCAGATGCTTACTTGAAGGGGATTCGAGTTGCCGATGTCAAGGCGCTGTATGAGGGGGTAGTACACGGGACTGAACACGTACATCCTAAAGTTTCCTCCACGGGACGTTTGGGACACGAATATTATAACAAATTGGGCTACGTTCCTTATAACGTGGGAATAAAGGAAAGTGCGGCTCGTACGTTGGAGTATGCTTATGATGATTGGTGTATTTATCGGTTGGCGAAAGCTTTGGGACGTCCGGAGGTTGAAGTCAATAAATATGCAAAACGGGCAATGAATTATAAATACTTGTTTGATCCGAAGACGAAGTTAATGCGGGGAAAGAATCAAAATGGGAGTTTTATGACCCCGTTTTCTCCTTTGAAGTGGGGGGATGCTTTTACGGAAGGAAATAGTTGGCACTATACATGGTCGGTGTTTCATGATCCGCAGGGGATAATTGATTTGATGGGGGGAAAGGAGGTTTTTGTTCGAATGTTGGATTCTGTTTTTACTATTCCTCCTTTGTTCGATGCGAGTTATTACGGGGGAGTGATTCATGAAATTAGGGAAATGACTGTGATGAATATGGGAAATTACGCTCACGGGAATCAGCCGATACAGCATATGATTTATTTGTATAATTATGCCGGACAGCCTTGGAAAGCGCAGTATTGGTTGCGGGAGGTGATGAACCGGATGTATACTCCCGGACCGGACGGGTATTGCGGTGACGAGGATAACGGGCAGACATCGGCATGGTACGTGTTCTCTGCAATGGGGTTCTATCCCGTGTGTCCGGGAACGGACCAATACGTGTTGGGGGCACCGCTTTTCCCAAAAGTAACGATTAAATTTGAGAACGGTAAAAAAATACAGATTGTTGCCTCGGGTAATGATGATAGGCACCGTTATATCGCATGGATGAAATGGAATAAGAAAGTATACACGAAGAATTATATTACTCATGCAGATTTGTTGAATGGCGGTCGAATTGAATTCCAAATGAGCGAGCGGCCGAATAAACTTCGGGGTATTGGAGATGAGGATGTGCCTTATTCATTTTCATTGAAAAGAGAGTAGAAGAGTGTCATGTTATATTTAGAGGCTTCGATGGTAAAATGGAAGCCTCTTTTCTTATCTTTGCTCTAAATTAAAAAGGAATATATGGAAAAAGCAAATTTAACTCTTTATACGGTAATCGGGGATTTCAGTCGTGTTGCCGAATCTATGCGTGTGCGTTTTCAGGACGTGACCAAGATGTTTACTCCCGAAGATGATCGCTGGATGATCTTGTTGCAGGATGATACGATGATCCGTTGCTCTATGATGGAGTCGGGAAGTCAAGCTGATCAAGTAGCTGAACACACGGAAGGTATGGCAAATTATTTTGCACGGGTAGACACTCCCTTGACTGCCATTAAAGAGGAGGTGATTCGTCAGATACAGTGTTTTAATTGTATCGTGGGGATCGAGTTCGAACTGGATGATAACCGAGACCGGACGAGTTACATCATTAACACGTTTTATGACGTGGCGGGAGATGTGAATGGCTTTTTGCTTTATCCGAGTATGAGTCTTTTTGATAGCAAAGGAAAGTTGCTTTTTTCCGTCAAGGGTGAGAGTGAATACGAGACATTCCGACCGGTGGCGAATTCCGACTTGTTAGAGGTGGGACGTCCGGAGGCGGGAGACGTGGATCAAGCCCGTCGGGAACGTTCTTTCGTACGTTTGAAAGAGGCGGGAGTGCCTTATATGGAACATTTACCTTGCGAGGTATTGGATTGTGAGGCGATGATAAGAAAGCCGGAAGAAATAGCTCGTCGTGCAGAAGCCTTGTTTGCCGTGGCCTTGTATTCAGAGGTGATGTTATCGGAAAACCCGGATCGGGAAGAGGCTTTAGGGTTTGTGGCCCGGGTTGACGAGGGGTATCATATCATGGATGAATTTACTCCGTTAGAAAGGGCTTATCTGGAAAATCCTTCTCCTGAACAATACGATTGTATCCAGTTTTTGTGGCGTTACGAGTGCTGTGCCGTGTTATTGTGGGCGTTGGGAATTGTCGAGTTGCCTTATCCTTCGGCTATTTGTGATGTTCCATATATCGCTCGCTTATTTTTTGATCACAAGGAGAACGGGACGGTGTTGGGGTTGGGTGAAATTCGGGATCGGCAGGAGATTTTGGACGAGGCAGATCTGACGTTGCGTTATGATTGGGCTTGCGTGGATGCCCGTGTAAAAGGCGAGGAGGCTCCGGCGTCCTTGGATGGTGGTGTTGTGATGGAACGGCATTATGCTTTTAATTGGTTGATTGGGGCAAGTGATGGGGCAGAATGGGATGAGATTCAGCCGACAACATGAATTAATATGTGAAATATATTTGAATTATTATCTATTTAAAAGGAACTTTGGCGATACCTCAAGAGTGTCGCCAAAGTTTTCTAATATCAGAGTTCGGATTATAAATTATAAGGAAATAAGGGAATCCAGTAACTCCGTTGTTCGAGGATCCGTAGGACGACTCATATCTGCTTCAATAATTTTCCCCTCCCGATCCAATAATATAAAGCGAGGGATACTGCGTACGACAAAAGATTCTATAAAAGAATTTCCTCTTCCTCCATATAATTGTATTCCTTGCAGTTGTTCTGTTTTCACGAGTTTTTCCCAAGCTTTTTTGTCTCGGTCTGTCGAGATACTGACGAAGGCAATATCTTTTCCTTCATATCTTTGTATAAGTTGTTCCAGATAGGGTTGTTCGGCACGGCATGGACGACACCAAGTTGCCCAAATGTCGATATAAACGTACTTCCCAGCTAGATCGGTTAAGTTGACCTCTTTTCCTTCAATATCCAGACAGTTAAATGTCGGAGAGGGTTGTCCTTTTACCAATTTTAGCCATTTCTGGCATAAATCGTCGAATTTCAGCTTTTTTCCCGATGCTTTAACATTATCGTGATAAAAATGAACAATCTCTTCCAAATGGTCAGTTCCATTTTTTTCCACATAACGAGTTGTTATTTTATCCATCAAGAAGTCCTTGATTATTTGATTTTTGACCTGTTTGTCTATATATTCCATTTGTTTTTTCAAGAACCTCCATTCATTCTGTTCTCGTAAGCCCTTTAAGCCGAAGGCTTGCACTAAATTTTGAAGAGCAGTTTGGTATTCGGGCATATCTATCAACTCTTCTTCTTCCGGAATCTGTTGGGATATATAGGTGTAAAATGCATCCGAGGCTTCATATTCCTGTTTTTGAAGTTGATATTTCTGATAAGAAGGATAACGAGGTAGATAAGCATATATCAGGTAATGAATTCTTTTCTTCTCTATAGCTGTGAAGGCAGAGTCGAAATGCATACTATCTAACATCTCCGATAATTTTGTTTCCCATGTTTTCAAACTTTGTATGATCCCAGCCTCATCCGTTTTATAATCGGGATAAAATTCACGTAAAGTTTTATTATTCAGGTATTCATTCTTGGGAGCTCCGCTTCCTGCGAATTTGACCTCCATTTCCCAGTTTTCAATTTTTAGAAAAATCTCAAGATTCTTGTTCGGTTCGATGTAAATAGGAACAGAAACCCCGTGATAACGGAAAATGGCATAATCAGCCTTTTGTTTAGGATCCAATGTTAAAGCGGCACCACAAGTTTTATCAAGATAGGCTGTATAAACAGAATCCCGGGTTATAACAGAAACTGCAGAATCATTTTCCATCAATCCTTTCACGTGCATACGTACATCGGTTACAGGTGCTTGATAGCACGCTGTAACCATTGTGAGTAATATGACATAAATATACCACTTGCTCATATCAATACGTATTCTGTTCTAATTCGGGGTTCAATTTCAGTTCTTCTGACGGAATAAGGAAAACAATCCGACGGGAAGAGAGAGGATCAATTTCATTGTACTGATGACCGATATAATCCGGATAAACAGTTGTTACCTCCTCCCGTGACAGCTTTATTCCATTACGCGTGTAGTCATAGAATACTTGCGCTTCAAATGCTAATTCTCGACGTCTTTCCATAAAAATGGAATCTTTCAGTTGTTGCCCCCCAATTCCACTTAATGTGGTTAAGCCCGAGCGTTCTCGAATTTGGTTGAGGTCTATCAAGGCTTTTCCATCTTCTCCTAATTTAGCATAAGCCTCGGCTCGGTTCAAAATGACTTCTCCTGTACGAATGAAAATTGTCGGACATTCAAAGTCCACGAATCCAGGAAATAATTCAAATTCCCCTCCATCATATTTTGTTGTGGTATATCTTCCTTGATGTCGGATAGAAGGGGTAGTAAAGTATTTCCATCGGAGATCTTTCTCTTTATCCATAATTTTCTCGTAATCTTTGGAGATAACTGCCGGACAGGGAAATTCCTCTTTAGAGTCGGTAAATCCTGACCATGAATAATAGGAATGAAGATAACTGGGACTGTCTGAGGGAAAGTTTGCAGGATTGAATGCAAAAAGTACTTCCGGGTTAGTTTTCGGATCTTTCAAGTATAAATCCTTATATTCCTCTCCCTTGAGAATGTCTATTACGTCATTCTGAATTTCAAATACTTTATCTGCGTAAGTAATAGCCAGCTTGTTATACTCTTCATTCGGAGTGTTGGGCAGGCCTCCCATGTAAAGGTATACCCGGGAAAGCATTCCATAAGCGGCAGCTCGGTTTGCAAATGATCGATCTATTTTTTCATCTGGTAAGTATGATGCAGCTTTTTTGAAATCTTGAATAATACGTTCATAACAATCTTTTACACTACTTCTGGGTAACAATCGGCCGCTTCCAGTCGTGTCCAAAGGTATGCCCGGATTTTTTTCAGGCTCGTTCCAATATGGTAGTCCGAAAGCATTGACCGCGTGGAAAAAGAGCAGACCACGAATAAAGTAATTTTCACCTTTTAATTGTTGCAGTTCATCTAGGCGGGACTGTTCGGTCGGTTCGGTTTCTAACAATTTTATGGCTTCGATATTTTTAGATGCTCCTATAACAATCTGGTTCATTTTAATCCACATTGGCCAGGCAAAAGACTGTTCTTTTTGATCACTGTATAAATAAAAATGTGCATCCGGAGCTCCCAAGGCAATATCCGAAGTACCTTCAAACGGTTCTGCGAAGACGACATTGTTTCCTCTAAATTCTCCTAGGGTATGATAAACGACTTCATAAATATAGTCGAAATTAAAGCCTCCGACTTTCCCATAAAATAAGGCATACAAACCGGATGTTGCATTTACTACATTCTCAAATTTTTTCAGATAGGTAGAGGCATCCGACATATTGTGAGGTCGCATTTCATCTAGACGGGCATCACAACCTAAGAAAATCAGAATCCAAATGAAGCTAATATATCTTTTCATAATCAGTTATTTAACCATTAAAAAGTAAAATTCAAACCAAAGGCATAACGACGGGGAGCTGGCCAGTCTCCCAGGTTCTCCGGATCAGCTCCGATAAAATTACGAGAAGTGATCACGCCGACATTATCACAGGTAAAACTTAATGACAAGTGCTGAATCCGTATTTGGCGTAACCATTTCTCCGGAAAATTGTAAGACAAGCGGATCTTAGAAAATCGAACATGTCCGGAATTGATGTATCCAAAAGAAGTTGTGCCATAAAGATTTTGTGTATACGAAGGATCACTATTGACCATAGGGATATCTGCATCATCTCCAGGTTTTTGCCATATTTTTAATCCCGATGGTATTTTGTACATATTGTTATACAGCCAAGCAGTTCCGTCCGTGTAACTTGTTTTGAGAGAACTATATGCTTTATAACCAAAACTATAAGTCATGTGTAGGTAAAGTTCAAAGTTTTTGTATTGGAACGTGTTGGTAAATCCTCCGTAATAGGGAGCCCGTTTTAATCCAATGTTCTGATAACTTAGTTCTCCGTTTCCAGAAGTTGCGCTGGTCAAGGTGTTTACGTACTCGATTGTACCATCCTCGTTTACCCGTTCGTAAATTGGTTTCCCGGTTTCTTTATCCACGCCGTTCACCTTCACTTTTTTCAACATATCGATATTGTCGCCTTCATAAAAAGTACGGCCTTCTCCGTCTACAAAATATCCATCATATAATTTTGTCAATTCATTCTTGTTGTGACTGAAGGTGAAAGTGGTATACCAGTTGAAAGTAGGTGATTTTAGAGTATGAGTGTTTAAAGTCAGTTCCACACCTTGATTTAACATTTCTCCTACATTTTTGTATTGGGCTCCTACTCCGATTGCAGCAGCGGTTGCAACACTCATGATTAAGTCACTATTGCGGCGTCTGTAGTAATCAGCATTTAAACGAATTCGGTCATTTAAAAATCCCATATCCACTCCTAGGTTAAAAGTATAGGCGGTTTCCCAGGTTAATTGGTCGTTCCCCAACTGATTGATCACGGCAGGATAAGAAGAGGGGTATAAGGGATGTTCACGGTAATAATCTTCGTAATCTTTCCCGATAGCATATAGAGTGTAGTTCAAGTAATCTATACCGGCTTCTTTACCTGAAGTTCCGTAACTTAAGCGTAATTTAAGGAAAGATAAAGCCTTTTGTTTTTGCATAAATTTCTCCGAGGATACTAGCCAAGCACCACTTATAGAATAGAACTTCCCGTAACGGTTATCCTTTCCGAAATTGGTAGAGGCATCTGTACGGAAAGATACCGAAGCCATATATTTGCCTTTATAGTTATAATTGGCCTCAGCAAAGAGAGAAAAACTTCCCGATTCACTCTCACTTCCGTCCGGCACGTAAGAGGATTGAATCTTTTTTCCAACTTTTGAGAATCCTCCTACATTTCTTTCACCAACAACACTTTGGTCATACATGGATAGATTTGAACTACGGGAGTGGCGTTCGTAATACTCTTGTCCTAGAAGTCCCGATATGTTATGGTCATTAAAACGATATTCCATCCGGAGAATGTTAGAAGTTAGGAAACTATCGTCTCGGGCATCACTGATATCCAAAATTCCGTTACTGAAGTTATTGTTGCTGTAATTTCCGGAATAGGTTCTACTATCCTGATAATTATTGGTATTGGAATAAATCCGTGTATAGGTATTTACGGAAGTGAAACTCATCCAACTAAAAGGATGTAACGTTCCGCTAAAAGAGCCCATTAGGTTGTCATTGTGGCTGATACTGCTGTTATATTGATTATCCATTAGGGGATTCACGAGGTCAACATTATACATGGCAAACCTTCTCCATTGTGGGATGCTCTTTTTTAGCTTGCCATCTTCGTCGTAAGGAGAAAGCCAGGGATGGTAGTCTTCAAAAGAACCGCTATTAGGACTTTCATACTTGGAGAATGTTCCGCTCAGATTGATTCCTAGGGTTAAGAATGGAGTAACATCATAATCCATACGTAATTTTAAAAAATTGCGAGTCAGGTAATTATCGATTTTTGTTCCCTTTTCATCAAAATAATTATAGGATAAATAGTAACTAGCTCGTTCGCTTCCCCCAGAAATATTGACACCTATACTTTTGGTAATCCCGTGTTGATATTGTAGATCTCGCCAATCGGTTGTATGGGAAAGATCAAAATTCTGGGATAAAGAGCTTAGCGTGTCTCGGATAAATCCATCTCGATCGGGATATTTAGCTTGTAAACTATTATTCCCATTCCACCAGTTCGTTAGGCTCATTTTACCGTAATCAAGTAGCTCCTCTGAAGTCATATATCGTAATCCTCCGAAGTTCTGAACGCTGAGACCAAATTTCATATCTACAGAAGTTGTTTGTCTACTTTTCTGACCTTTTTTCGTGGTAATCACGATTACACCCATGGCAGCGCGTGATCCGTAAATTGCAGAAGATGCTGCGTCTTTTAATACCGTTATTTCTTCTATGTCATTGGCTGCTACGACCCCGTTGATGTTGGTAAAATCAGTAACGATCCCATCAATCACGATCAAAGGATACTGTTTACTATCATATAACGTACCGACACCTCTTAATAGTAAAGAGTTGTTTCGTGCCGGGTTTCCGTCACTACCTGAAATTTGTAAGCCCGTCGTGTGTCCTTTCAAGGCTGACAAGATATCTCCATTAACCATGTTTTGGGCAACTTCTTTTCCATGAAACTGTTGTGCGGCCCCGGTCAATTCATTTACTTTTCGGACAGAATAACCAGTTACAACTACTTCATCCATTTCTGTGATATCTTCTTCCATTGTCACGTTAATTTCAATTTGCCCCTTATAAGGGATTTCTTGAGTTTTCATCCCGACAAGTGAAAATACTAAGGTTTGGTTACCTTGTGGGATTTGGAGGCTATACGAACCATTCACATCAGTTGCAACCCCTAACGTGGTTCCTTTGAGTAAAACGGTAGTTCCGGGTAGAGGAGTGCCCGACTGATCTAGCACAACTCCCTTTACTGTTCTATCTTTCTTTGCCTCTGTTTGGGGAATAGATTTTAATACAATCAATATCCGCTGATCTTTGTACTCAAAATCATAATTACTGTTCTTGAAAAGAATCCGCAATGCTTCTTCTACCGGGACCCCGGAAACATCCAAAGAAAATTTCTGATTTTTATCAATCACGCCCTCTTGATAACCGAAGGAAATATTTGTTTGTTCATTCATTAACAACAGGATTTCATCTAAAGATACATCCCGGACATGAATAGTTACCACTTTATTTTCAATAGAGAGGCTTAAGATCGGCTGAGCCGGATCGATTGCAGCCGTTGTCTGAATCGGCAGTAAAATTACCGCCAAAAGGAAATAAATACACCAAGCATTTTTTGCTACATACTTTTTTTTCATAATTTTGTATAGCATTTGGTAATACAAATTAAGTTCAACTTATTCACACATTACTGAATCACTGCTTTCCGACAGATACTGACGCCAATCTGATTCTGCGGGAAAGTCTGAAAAGGGCATCCCTGGGATGCTCTTTTATTTACTACTCTGTTTTATATTCCATATCTCCGGTTTTAGTTATTTTTATGTTTGTAATTTTTGTGATAAATTTGAGGATGTCCTCTAATGAATTATCCTTGTTCGTAATTAAAGTCAGTTTCATATCTTTTACGTCTACTTGGATGTCTATCTGTACTCCGTACCATATTGACACTTCTGATAAAATCCGTTCTAGAGTTTGCCCTTTAAAAACAAACATATTTTCCATCCACATGATGTAATCCTTGGGATTAATCTCTTTCACTTGAGTCTTTCCGGTCTCTGGCTGACAAACGACTATTTGTGAAGGCTTAATTCTGATTTCTTCTTGGTTTTCTGCTTTAAATCCGATACTTCCTTTGACTAATACGACTTCAAGGTCACTGTTAGCTCTGGAACGTATATTAAATTGAGTTCCGTAGACGGTTACATTATTCTTTCCCAGTCGTACTAAAAAAGGTTTATCTGATTTTGCCACTTTAAAAAATGCTTCTCCAATTAGTTCAACCTCCCGTTTATCTCCTGTAAAACTTACTGGATATCGGAGTATACTCCCCGCATTTAGTATAACCTCTGATTGGTCACTAAGTTTTAGTGTGTAGGTATATTGTTTAGGAACAATTAGTTTGTTGTAGCGAAGAGTTCCGGATTGGCTCGTTACTGTATATTTTAGGGAATTTCCTTGCGATTTTTTAATTTCATAATCTTGGCTAACGATTGCTTGGGCATCATCTGCTAAAATCAAGGAACTGTCGTTCTCTAAAATCAAAGTTGGTTGGGTATATTGTTCTGTTATCGTCTGGCTATACCAATCATCATATTTTTCCACTTGTCGTTCAGATTGCGTCCAAAAGATAATGGCTATAATGGCAGCTACTGAAGCTGCGATATGATACCATATTCTGAATCTTTTTTGTTTCGGTTTTTCTTTTCTCATTTGTGCTAATAATAAAGCCAGATTTTCTTCTTTATTTTCTTGAGCCAAACGATTATAATATTCCCGGTGAATTTCAGAGGAAGTCAAACGATCAATTAATTCTCCAGAAAGATGATTCTCCTTTAAAAAAGTGTCGACCTCCTTATTTTCTTCCAAACTCAGATTATTATTATAGGTTGATAATAACTCATTCGTGAGATGATGAGCCCGATGATAATAATCTTCAAATTCCTTATCTTCCAATTTCATAGAATGTTCATTTTTTACCGATTTAATTTCCCTTCTCCGGGATGTTTAAATACTCGAAGAACTCTGAACTTGTTACTTCGGGATATTTATAAAGGAAACGCGTGACACGAAAAAATTTACTTCAAAATCGGATATTTTTTTTCTAAAAAAGAAAATATATAGAAAATATAGCTGATTTTTAGTTGTTTGTGATGTGCAAATTCTTTTGTTTTTTTGCTATAATATATTCGTTTTTTCTATGCTAATAGGGATAAATAAGATAAAGAAACTATAACAACTTCTTTTTGTATTTGCAAGTTTCTGATTTTATGAATTAATTTGCTATTTAAAACAAGGTTCCCGTACTAATGAGGTGAGTATTTTTATCGGCAATATATTTAACAAGGATGATGATACCGGAAAAAGAGGAAACTATTTTGCTAAAAAATTTTAACCGTAGGATAGAGAAAGATTTCGGAAAAGTCTATTCTCTGTTCTATAATGATTTGTTTTATTTTACAGCAAAATTATATCAGCATACAGAAGTGGAACCCCGTGATGCCATTCACGATGTTTTTTTAAATTTGTGGCAATCACCTTCACTAAAATTTGAACGTTTAACCGATATAAAGGCTTATTTATATGTTTCTTTACGGAACCATTTTAAAAGTTATATCAGACATCATCAATGTGTCGAAAAGTATAAAGCTGGCCAGTTGTTGGATAAAGATTCATTTGAAGTAGATATTATTGAAAGTGAAACTCTTTCGACTTTTCATTATATCTTGGGATTATTGCCTGAAGAGAGTGCTGAGATTCTAAAACTATTTTTCGATGGTTGGAAAGTGGAGGAAATTGCTCAAAAATTAGGTAAAAATAAACAGACAATCTATAATAAAAAGTCGGAGGCTATCGCTTATCTTAAAAATAAACTTTCTAAAGATTCATTACTCCTTTTATTTATCTTGGTCAATTCCGAGCGGTTACAAAGGGAAAAATGGGGACAGAAAGATCTCTAATTGGGAGATTCTTGCTTTAGAAAATGAGTTATCCCTTTTTCTCCGGTAGGTATTTCCAAAAGCGGGCAGGGAGATTTTGACGATGTAGTTTAGGATTCAGGCGTTCTTTTATAGTAATTGCCTTGAAATAGGTCTGCCAGAGTTTTTGAAAAAGTTTTTCGTCTTGATCCATGATACTTTCGTCGAGGAATCCGCTTTGAAGATGTCCTTCTTTTTGTTCAAAGTGTACTTCGGTGATGGTTGACAGGTCGTGATAATAACCGTATTCCCGCTTGAGGTCATAGAGCAGCCATTTTTGATCGGCAAAACGATCCTGAAGATAGGGAATCACGAGCGAGATTACGTTATATAGCGGTTTCAAGGCGGCAAAATAGGTGCCGTCGGCAGCTTTCTGAAAGCGCAGGAATTGCATGACCCGTAACCGTTCGTTGTTTACCTTTTTCCAGACTTTGGAAAGTTCCAGCACATCGGGATCCCCGAAATTGAGTTCGATGGAACGGGGTGCGTCGATGGCTTTGTGAATGTAACGGAATAGTACGAGGTCAATCTCCGGGAGTTCGGATAGCCAGCAGGTTGTAAGACTGGTAAGGGCCGAGGCGGATAGTTTCTTTTGAAGTCCTTTCCATACCCGGTTACTTCTTTCCTCATCCGTAACGACTGTGATGATTTCATCATAAAATAAAGGAGACGTTTCTTCTGCTGCTAGCAAAACATCGGGAAATCTTTTGATGCTATAAGCGTCAAAAATCGCTGTTAACAGTCCTTCAAAGGTTTTGTCGTACCGGAATATGAGCATATTAATTTTAGATTTATGATTTTAGATTTACGATTTCAAGTGCCATGAAGTCGAATTAATTCAATTAATAAATGAACGGGATGATCAATTGTCCATCGTCAATGCGGGTAACTTTTCTTTGTGTTAGAATACGCCTTACGTTTTCGGGTTTTATTTCGTTAATGGTTCGGGTCGGTAGTTCATTACACGTGATAAAATACTGGGCTTTTTTGAGAACGACACCGATTTGTTTCAAATGTGATGTCCCCAAGCGGGAATAGCGGCGGGCCGTGAGAATCATCTTGGCAGACTTCACCCCAAGTCCGGGGACACGTAATAACATTTCGTAATCCGCCCGGTTGATGTCCACGGGGAATGCCTCCGGGTGACGAAGAGCCCAGGCCAGTTTCGGGTCGATCTCTAGGTCTAGATCAGGATAGGAGTCATCCACGATTTCATCTACTTTGAAATTGTAAAATCGGAGTAACCAATCGGCTTGATACAATCGGTTTTCTCTTACAAGAGGTGGTTGCTTCAAGGCCGGCAGACGGTTGTCGTACCCGTTGACGGGGACGAATCCCGAATAATATACTCTTTTCATGCTTGGACGTTTGTAGAGTGCAGAGGTTAGGTGTAGAATGTCCTTATCCGAATCGGAAGTTGCTCCCACGATCATCTGTGTGCTTTGTCCCGCGGGGACAAAGCGGGGGGCATGGCGGTATTTCTTTCGTTCCTCGGCGTTTTGTAACATACCTTGTTGGATATAACGCATGGGGGTGAATACACTTTGAAAATCTTTTTCCGGGGCAAGAAGTTGCAGGCTTTGTTCGTTGGGGATTTCGATGTTTACACTCATACGATCCGCGTATAAACCAGCCTCGTTTACCAGTTCTTGGCTGGCCCCGGGAATACTTTTCAAATGGATGTATCCGTTAAAGCGGTACACTTGCCGCAAGTCTTTTACCACTTTCACCAAACGTTCCATCGTGTAGTCTGGATTGCGTACTACTCCTGAACTGAGGAAGAGTCCCTCGATGTAATTCCGGCGATAGAATTCTATCGTTAGGTTCACGAGTTCCGAGACGGAGAACGTGGCTCTCGGTAAGTCATTGCTCCTGCGATTGATGCAATAGGCACAATCGTAGATACAGTTGTTCGTGAGCATAATTTTCAGTAGAGAGATACAGCGTCCGTCTTCCGCAAAACTATGACATATACCCCATCCTTCAGCGCTTCCGATTTGCCCTTTTTTGTGAGAACGAGAGGTCCCGCTAGATGCACAGGATACATCATATTTCGCTGATTCAGCGAGTATTTTTAGTTTATCGAGTACTCTTTCATCCATTGTGAACCGGGGTTATGTCTTCTTCACAAAGATAAGAATAAAAAACAGAAGGTAGTGTGTTTTACTCCTATATCGAAAGGGATTTTCAAGGGGAATTCCGGTATGTCTCGTAGGTAGGTCAACGATAGGTTAACGAAAGGTTAACGAAAGGTTAACGAAAGGTCAACGATGTGGCGGGTTGATCTGCTTTTGATTTTTTCTTGAAATTTAGTTTATGTACTAGTGAGAGTACGACGAGACACCGTGGAGAATAATACGAGATACTATAGATTCAATGAGGGGGCTCAAAAGTTTTTGACACTCCCTCATTGGTTGCTATTTTTGTTAGGCTAACGTGATATTTTTATCCAGGTAAACGTCCTGGATAGCATTTAGTAATTCTACACCTTGGTTTATCGGTTTCTGGAAGGCTTTCCGTCCGCTGATAAGTCCCATTCCGCCGGCTCGTTTGTTGATTACGGCTGTTATGACAGCTTCTTTTAAATCGGACGCTCCTTTAGATTCACCCCCGGAGTTGATCAGGCCAATGCGTCCCATGTAGCTGTTGGTCACTTGGTAGCGGCAGAGGTCTATCGGGTGGGAGGACGTAAGTTCGGTATAAACTTTTTCATTCGTTTTTCCGAATTTAAGTTCGGTAAATCCCCCGTTAACCGTCGGGAGCTTTTGTTTTACGATGTCAGCTTGGATCGTTGCCCCTAGGTGATTGGCCTGTCCTGTCAAATCTGCTGCCGAGTGGTAATCTACTCCGTCTTTTTTGAAACTTCCGTTACGAAGGTAACACCAGAGGATGGTTGCCATACCTAGTTCATGTGCATGGGAAAATGCCTCTGATACTTCTAGTATTTGTCTGCGACTTTCCGGTGAGCCGAAGTAAATTGTGGCACCTACCGCGGCGGCTCCCATATTCCATGCCTCTTCCACCGTACCGTATAGTGTTTGGTCGTATTGAGTCGGGTAGGTTAGTAGTTCATTATGATTGATTTTCACTATGAACGGGATTTTGTGAGCGTATTTACGAGCCACGGCTCCGAGTACTCCGAATGTTGATGCCACGGCGTTACACCCGCCCTCGATAGCAAGTTTTATGATGTTTTCCGGATCAAAATAGAGAGGATTTGGGGCGAAAGACGCTCCTGCCGTGTGTTCAACTCCTTGATCCACGGGGAGAATGGACACGTAGCCGGTATTTGCTAAACGGCCGTGACTCAGGATGCTTTGCAGATTGTTCAGAGTACGGGTATTTCTATCGGATGACATCCAAATTTCATCAATAGTATTGGGTGACGGGATGTGAAGTAACGATTTATCAATGGTTTTACAGGTGTGGTTCAATAGGAAATCACTTTGATCTCCTAGGATTTCGATTATTTTGTTTGTACTCATATTAATTGATATTATATTATTTAGTTTCATACGTGAATAATTAGATTTTTGTTGTCTAAATGAGAAAAATTGTTTATTTTTACATTTATTATAACAATAATTGTGACTGCTGTGAGAATATGCTGTATGATTTGGTGTTTTTTATGCGTGATTTCTTTGTCGGCCGAGGCTCAGAAGGGGAAATATTTTGAAAAAAATGTTCGTTTCCCGGAGAAGGTTACACTGGAGGAGAAAGTGGAGATGGCAGCAAGACTGGTCCCGACAAAGCAACAATTAGCCTGGCAGCAGTTGGAATTGACAGCTTTCATCCATTTTGGAATAAACACGTT
Source organism: Butyricimonas sp. BSD2780061689_150309_C8 (assembly GCF_015560935.1). Lineage (NCBI taxonomy): Bacteria > Pseudomonadati > Bacteroidota > Bacteroidia > Bacteroidales > Odoribacteraceae > Butyricimonas > Butyricimonas sp. BSD2780061689_150309_C8. The sequence continues at coordinate 21,886 of NZ_JADMSV010000032.1, read as the reverse complement.
TACCGGGAAAGAACAAGGTGACGGCAAGGAGTTTCCGGTGATGTTCAATCCGGTAGCGCTGGATGCGGAGCAGTGGGTGAAGGCGTTAAAGGCGGGAGGCCTCAAGTCCGTCGTGCTGACCGCCAAACATCATGATGGTTTTTGTTTGTGGCCGACAAAAACGACTCGTCATGCTATCACGGCCTCTCCGTGGAAAAACGGGAAAGGCGATGTAGTTCGGGAATTGAAAAAAGCGTGTGACCGGAACGGGATGAGATTCGGAATTTATTTATCCCTTTTGGATCGGAACATTTCTTATTACGGGGACTCTCCCCGGTACAACGAGTTTTTCGTGAAACAACTGACGGAATTATTGACCGAGTACGGGAAAATAGATGAAATTTGGTTGGATGGGACTAGTGAGATAGGCATTGACGGGAAAAGACAGGAATATGACTGGGAATTGATATTGAAAACGATTCATAAGTTACAGCCTAACGCGGTTACGGCTTTTTATGGTGATGATATTCGTTGGATCGGGAATGAAAGTGCGAGAGGGCGTGGGGCCGAATGGAGTTCCGTTGCGTTGGTCCCGGGGTGTTATCCGGATGCGAAAAAGCGTAATGAAGAGATGCGTTTAAGCGTGTTTTCCCGGGATCTTGGGGGAAAAGAGATTATTGATCGTGCGACGGAATTGTTCTGGTATCCTTCGGAGGTGTCGGTCTCTATTCGTCCTAGCTGGTTTTATCACGAGAGGGAAGATTTGAAAGTGAAATCTTTGTCGGAATTGGTGAGGGTTTATTTCCAGTCCGTGGGATGTAATTCTTCTTTATTGCTGAATGTGTCACCAGATAAGCGGGGTGTGCTTTGCGAGACCGATGTCACTCGGTTAAAAGAATTCGGAGAGTATCTGGAAAAGATGTATGCGAAAGATTTTGTTTCCCGGTGGGCTCGGGCGTGGACAGCCCGGCAGGGGGAAAGTAAAGAATATACCTTGGGGAAGGGATGTACGATAAACACGATCTTGTTGCAGGAAGATATTAGCCGGGGACAGCGGGTGGAGTCGTTTACCGTGGAAGGGTTGGTGAATGGTACTTGGCAGGTGTTGGGAAAAGGGGGTACGATTGGTTATAAACGTTTGTTGCATATCCCGGATGTTGCCGTGGAGACTATTCGTGTCACGATTAATGACTGTCGTAAAGAGGCAAACATATCACGGGTGGGAGCGTTTCTGGCTCCTAAAATATAAACTTTTCTTTTTATTTTTCGTTTTAGCCATAGAGACTAAAAACAATATAAAATACAGGATCTATGGCTAAAAAAGTTGCAGAACAGTTGGTTGATATGCTGGTTGAGGCCGGTGTGAAAAGAATTTATGCCGTCACGGGCGATAGTTTGAATGAGATAAATGATGCCGTAAGGAAAAATGGTAAGATTCAGTGGGTTCACGTGCGCCACGAGGAAGTCGGAGCCTATGCGGCTGGGGCGGAGGCTCAATTACACGGGCAATTGGCTTGTTGTGCCGGAAGTAGTGGTCCGGGACACGTTCATTTGATTAACGGGCTATATGATGCGCATCGTTCGGGTGTCCCGGTGTTAGCGATTGCCTCCACGATGGCCACGAGTGAATTCGGGACTCGTTATTTTCAGGAAACGGACACGATGAAGTTGTTCGAAGATTGTAGTTATTATAACCAGGTGGCGACCACGCCCTGCCAGATGCCTCGTATGTTGCAGGCTGCCATGCAAGCGGCAATTTCCGGTTCGGGAGTAGCCGTGATCGGGGTTCCCGGGGACGTGACGGCTCGTGGGGCAGAGGAGATATTTTCTGCCGTTAAGACATTTCCGACACATCCTTCCATACGTCCCTCGGATGAAGAATTGGATGCGTTGGCTGATTTATTGAATGGGAAGGAGAAGATAACTTTGTTTTGTGGGATCGGGGCCAAGGATGCCCACGCCGAAGTGGTGGAATTGTCCGGGTTGCTGAATTCTCCCGTGGCATATTCTTTTAAGAGTAAGATGGAGATACAATATGATAATCCTAACGAGGTGGGAATGACCGGTTTGCTAGGGATGCCTTCCGGGTATGACAGTATGCACGAGGCGGAAGTGCTGGTGATGTTGGGAACAGATTTCCCGTATGCAGCCTTTATGCCGGAAAACAACACGATCGTGCAGGTGGATATTAAGCCGGAACGTTTAGGACGACGGGCCAAGGTGGCTATGGGGCTATGTGGGGATGTGAAGAGTACGTTACAGGCATTGTTGCCTCGTATCAAGCAAAAACAGACAGATGATTTTTTGCAGAAACAATTGAAAGGGTATGAACGGGTGAAGGAGAACTTGAATGCTTACGTGGAGGAGAAAGGACAAACAGATAAAATTCATCCGGAGTACGTGATGTCCGTCGTGGATCAATTGGCGTCGAAGGATGCGATTTTCACGGTTGATACGGGGATGACGTGTGTATGGGGAGCGCGCTATCTGCACGGGACGGGAGAGAGAAGAATGTTAGGCTCTTTTAATCATGGTTCAATGGCAAATGCTGTTCCGCAAGCGATCGGGGCCTCGCTGGCCTTTCCGGAGCGGCAAGTTTGGGCTTTGTGTGGGGATGGGGGAATCTCTATGCTACTGGGGGATCTTTCGACAATCGTACAGTATAAATTACCCGTAAAAATTGTCGTGTTCAATAATCGTTCTTTGGGAATGGTGAAGTTGGAAATGGAGGTTGCCGGGTTACCGGATTGGCAGACGGATATGGACAATCCAGACTTTGCGCTTGTGGCAAAAGCGATGGGAATGGAGGGATTCACGGTGAACGATCCGGAGAAGGTACAAGCCGTGCTGGAACAGGCGATGAATATTGACGGGCCGGTACTTGTAAACGTGATGACAGATCCGAATGCTTTGGCCATGCCGCCTAAAGTGGAGTGGAGCCAGATGATGGGGTTTGCCCAATCCATGTATAAATTGATGATAAACGGACGGACGCGGGAGATACTGGATACGATCAGTTCTAATTTTAGACATATGAAGGAGGTTTTATAAATGAGAAAGATCGTATCTTTGTGACGGAAATTAAAAGTAATTATATGATAGATTTTAAACCGATCAGAATAGAGGATAAAGAGTTGATAACGACCTATTTTTTGGCATGTGGGAACCGGGATTGCAATCTTTCGTTTGTGAACTTGTACACGTGGCAGTTCTTGACCAATAGTCATTACGCTGTGGTTGATGACTGTCTCGTGGTGCGTTTTACATTGGATGAGGAAAGTGTCGTGTACACGATGCCCGTGGGAACCGGGGATGTGAAGAATGTGATCGAGTTGTTGAAACAGCAAGCCAAGACCGAAGGACACGTTTTACGTGTACATGGAGTTTTTCCGGAGTTGGAGGAATGGTTCAACCGGGAGTTCCCGGGAAGTTTTGATTATCGGTTGGATCGGGATTATTTTGATTATATTTATTCCCGTCAAGAGCTGGCTGAATTGAAAGGTAAAAATTTTCAGCCTAAGCGGAATCACGTGAATAAGTTCAAACGCACCTATAATTACAAGTACACGCCATTAACAGTAGATTTGATCCCGCATTGTTTGGAACTAGAGGAAAAATGGTGTGAAGAGCATGATTGTGAGGAAGAGGAGAGTTTGATAAATGAGCGAAAAGCATTGAATATTGCGTTGCGAAATTTTGATGCTCTTGGTTTGGTTGGAGGAGCGCTCTGGGTGGATGATGAAATCGTCGGGTTCACGTATGGCGCCCCGGTAAATCATGATACCTTTGCCGTTCATATCGAGAAGGCTGATAGTCATATTGACGGTTCGTATAATATTTTGAATCAGGAGTTCGCACGGCATATCCCGGAACAATATGTTTATCTGAATCGGGAGGAAGATTTGGGAATTCCGGGATTGAGAAAGGCGAAACTATCTTATCGTCCGGTGATATTATTGGAGAAAGGGTATGCCGAATTAATTGAAAGTTGAAAATGAGAAAATCTCTCATTTCAAAGGTTGTTTAATTTAAATACGTGTATGATGAAACGGGAAGTCATGGAGTTATGGAGGGTGTGTTTTGATGATACGGAAGAGTTCATTCAATTCTATTTTGACAAAAAATACAAGGAGGAGAATGCTCTGGTGTATTGGGATGAACAAGGTGCGGCTATTGCTGCTTTACAAACTCCTCTTTACCCTATGACTTTTGGCGTGACACAAATTGTAACAGGGTATATTTCGGGGGCTTGTACTCATCCATTGGCCCGGGCCCGGGGCGTGATGACGAAGTTACTGCGGGAGGCTTTCTACGTGATGAGAGGAAGAAAGATTCCCGTGAGTACCCTGATTCCGGCCAGTGAATGGTTGTATGATTATTACGGAAAGATGGGGTATGCGACTGTTTTTGATTATACTCTGGAACATTACACGATTTTGGATAAACCGGTTGCGGATCATTTTCGGGTGGAAGCTATTCGGGAGGTGGGGTTGTTAACGGATGACTTGTTTAATTATTTTCAGTCAATGATGCGTTTACGTCCTTGTTGCGTGCAGCATGAACGGGAAGATTTTGAGGTGATCGTGGAAAGTTTGCGAATGGATGGAGGGGCGTTGATTGTCGTGTATAGCGATAAAAATATTGTTGGGATGGCTTTTGCCGAACCGAGAGGAAATCATGCTTTGGTACTGGATGGAATGTATGACTCCGAGGATGTCAAACGGGTGGCTTTGTGGGGAGTGATGAAATATCTGGATGCGGCGGAGATATATTGCCGTGTACTTCCTGCCGGAAAAGCGGATGAGCACCGGGGAATGGCACGTGTGTTGGACGTGGAACAAATGCTCCGTTTGTATGCCGTGAATAATCCGGAGCAGGATCTCGTGCTGAAAGTAACGGATGACTGGATTCCGGAAAACACGGGAATATACGTAATCGGGAAAGGAGATTGTGTTTGTGATAATGCAAAGCAGGTGGAGGCGGAGTTGTCCGTGCAGGAACTGACGCAATTGCTTTTAGGCTACTACCCGGAACATTTTCCCGAGTTGGAGCCTTATTTCAAAAAATGTAGTCCTTTCATAAGCTTGATGCTGGACTAGAATGGTCTTGATTTGTGCTTTGGAGGGGATTTAGTTTCCAAGAAATCCTCAATCTCTTTGGTGGAAAGTTTTTTCACGTTCGTGATGATGATGTTTTCGCTTAAAAAGTTCCCGTAAGTGTTACACTCGTCTATAATCGAATTGAAAATCTCTTTTAGGTTAGCCTCGATTGGTAACAGAAGGGTGAACGTGATGTATTTCTCGAATTGTTCGATTTGTTCGATCTCTCCTTGGCTTTTGCTAATGACCAATTCTGTCTCTTTTTGGGCAATATCCCACTGGAAAGGTTGTAGCGTGACCCCCTCATTGGCAACATAAACACAAAAATAACGTAACAGCGTGTCGTGACCGCCTAGGCCGGTGGACACGAACACGGTCGATTCGTCCAGCAGGTTGGATTGAATCAGCATCCGGGATTGTTGCAAGGCTATGGTTGCCCACGGTTTGATCGGGGTATCTTGTTTTTGGAACGATTCAATGCTTCGGTATATAGAAATGTCATCGACCATGGACAATAGGATTAACAAAGTTTTTTTCTTTTCGGCATCAACGGCCTCGTCAAATAGATCTTGGACGTGTACTATCGCGTCTTCTCTCAACGCTTTGAAGTCACCACCTTTGATGAGATGCTCCAAAAGATCCATGTACTGATGTTGTACTTCTACATCAATTTCTTCTTCTAGGATATTTAAGCGCGAACCCGCCCGTGATAGCAATTGATTCACGCTTTTCCATTTTTGCTCGTCCTGGTTTTCTATATCTTCTGTTTTCATGTTACAAAAGTAAACTATTTGTTGGTTATACGGAGTAAAAAAGAAAAGATTCGTTGTTTTTCTCTATAAATTTCGGAAGACACTTAGGCTGGAAAGTCTTTTATTAATAAATTTTATAATTATTAATGATGAAATTCTCGTTATTATTCTGTGTTTATTTAGAAAAAATAAAAATAAAGTTTTTACATTCGCGATACTAATTACAAGATGTTTATATGTTACTGTCAGAACTGAAAACCGGAGAAAGTGCCGTTATTACCAAGGTGAAAGGATATGGGGCCTTTCGGAAACGATTAAACGAGATGGGATTCGTGAGGGGAAAAGTGGTGAAGGCCGTGAAGAACGCCCCTTTGAATGATCCGATTGAATATGCAATTATGGGTTATGAAATCTCTTTAAGGAGGCAAGAAGCAGCGTTTATTGAAATCGTATCTCTTGAGGAGGCTACTAATATTGTCGGGGTGTCAGGGAGCGCCCGTGATGCGGAAGAAGCTTTCGCCAAGCACTGGGAAGGTCGAGATAAACATATACATGTTGCTTTTGTCGGTAACCCCAATGCGGGGAAAACAACACTGTTCAACTACATGAGTGGTTCTCAGGAACACGTGGGAAATTACGGTGGGGTTACGGTGGATGCGAAGAGTGCCACGTTTCGATTTGAAGGTTACGAGTTTAACGTGGTCGATTTACCGGGAACGTATTCTATTTCTGCTTACTCGAATGAAGAAAAGTATGTGCGGGAATATATTATGAATAACGCACCCGATGTGGTGATTAACGTGGTAGATGCGTCTAACTTGGAACGTAATCTCTATTTGTCCACGCAGTTGATTGACATGGACGTGAAGGGCGTGATCGCTTTGAATATGTATGATGAGCTGGAACGTTCCGGGGCAACTTTCAATTATCAGGAGATGGGACAGATGATCGGGATGCCGATGATGCCTACTGTCGGGTCAAAGGGGAAAGGAATTAAGGAGTTGTTACGGGAAGTTATCGAGGTGTACGAGGGAAGAAGTGAAACGGTACGCCATATCCATATAAACTACGGGAAAGAGATTGAGGACAGCATCGTGGCCATTCGAGCCGAGTTGAAAGATGAAAAAGATTTGATCTGTAATATGTCTCCCCGTTTCCTGTCTCTGATGTTATTGGAAGGGGATAAGGACGTGTTGGAATTCGTACAACGGGATCATTCACGGGAGAAATTATTGAAGGTCGTAAAAGAGGGAGTTGAACGGATTGAAACAACCTATGGAGAGAAAGTCGAGTCGGTTGTTACCGATACGAAGTACGGTTTTATTTCCGGGGCGTTAAAAGAAACGTACAAGGAAAGTCCCGTGAATCGAAGACGTAAAACGGAGTATATTGATGCTATTGTCACGCATAAATTGTTCGGATTCCCGATCTTCTTGTTATTCCTGTTCGTGACATTTTTTGCCACGTTTAGTTTGGGAAGTTATCCGATGGAATGGATTGAGACCGGAGTCGGGGCTTTAGGTGAATTTGTCGATAACCAGATGAGTGCGGGACCTTTAAAGGATTTATTAGTGGATGGTATCATTGGTGGTGTGGGGAGCGTGATCGTGTTTTTACCGAATATATTGATATTGTTCCTGTTTATTTCTTTCATGGAAGACACGGGGTACATGGCTCGTGCGGCATTTATCATGGATAAGTTGATGCATAAACTTGGCTTGCACGGGAAAAGTTTTATTCCGATGATCATGGGATTCGGGTGTAACGTGCCGGCGATCATGTCAACGCGTATGCTGGAGAACCGGAGTGACCGGATATTAACTATACTGATCAATCCTTTCATGTCTTGCAGTGCCCGCCTTCCGGTATACATCCTGTTGGTCGGGGCATTTTTCAAAGATTATGCGGCGTTAGTTCTTTTTGGAATATACTTGTTTGGAATTCTAGCTGCTATCGTGATGGCTAAGTTGTTTAAACGGGTACTTTTCCATAAACAGGAAGTGCCGTTCGTGATGGAGTTGCCCCCGTATCGAATGCCAACCTTGAGAACGACCGTACGGCATATGTGGAGTAAAGGCGAGCAATACCTGAAAAAAATGGGAGGTATTATTATGTTTGCCTCCATATTGATTTGGGCGTTGGGCTATTTTCCCGTGGACAAAGAGCTGGAGGCTCAGTATGATGAAAAGAAGGCCGAGGTAACAAGGGCTTACGAGGCAACGATCGCTTCCGGGATCGGAAACGTGGATATGTTGAAGGAAGAACAGGAAGCGAAATTAGAGAACTTGCATCGACAAGAGGTAAGTGAACGTCAGGAAAATTCTTATATCAGTCGATTAGGGCGAACGATGGAGCCTATTTGGACACCGCTAGGTTTTGACTGGAAAGCTGGCGTTAGCTTGTTGACCGGGGTTGCGGCAAAAGAAGTCGTGGTTAGCACGATGGCCGTTCTGTACCAGGGGGAAGAGGTTATGGAGGAAGATGACGGGTCGAATGCGACGTTGGAAATGCGTTTGCGGGAACATGGGTTTACTCCGGTTACTGCCATTATATTTGTGATCTTCGTGTTACTTTATTCCCCTTGTTTTGCGGCTTTGATTGCTATCGGTAAAGAGATTGGAATGAAGTGGGCGTTTTTCGTGATGGGATACACGACGGTACTGGCTTGGGGCGTATGTTTCGTGATAAAACAGGTATTGGACTTGATTATTTAGGACGAGTCCCCGGTATCATGAATTATTAATCTAAAATTAGAGAATAGAAATGCAACTAATATTGACGTATATAATTGTGGCGATAGCACTTGTTTTTGCGGGAAGAGGTGCTTATCGTTTGTTTCGGAATGCAAAGAAGGGGAAAGGATGCAGTTGTAATTGCGGTTGCGGGGGAAAAGGAACGAATAAAAAAAGCTGCTTGTAAAAGCAGCTTTTTTTATATTAATGCTTGTGTCTGCGCTCGTCAGAAACAGTCAATTTTTTTCTTCCTTTAGCTCTTCTTCTAGCTAGAACTGCTCTACCGTTAGCGGTAGACATTCTTTCTCTGAAACCATGTTTGTTTCTTCTCTTTCTGTTGGATGGTTGAAATGTACGTTTCATTGCAATATTTCTTATGTTATTATTTTCTCACTTCGGACTGCAAAAGTAGGTATTTTTTTTATTGTGCCAAAGATTTTTGCAAAATTATCTCGATTCAAATGGTGTTTTATTCTAATTATTCGAATGATTTCTAAATTAATGGCGTATGTTTTAATTAAATGGTGGTTTCAGACAACAAAGTTAATATATCCCCGTATATTTCTTCAAGTAGATACGAAAAAAAGAGCTCTAATATTTGTTTTACTGAAATAGATGATTAACTTTAAGCCAATTATACGAAGAGACCTATGAGACAGTTAAAAATTAGCAAACAAATCACTGGCAGGGATTCGTTCTCGATAGAGAAATACTTGCAGGAGATTGGGAAAATCGACGTGTTGACGCCGGATGAGGAGGTTGCTTTAGCCAAGAAAATCCGATCGGGAGACCGAGCGGCACGGGAGTTATTGGTGAAGAGTAACCTACGTTTCGTGGTTTCCGTGGCCAAGCAATACCAGAATAACGGTTTGAGTTTGGGGGATTTGATCAACGAGGGCAATCTGGGATTAATAAAAGCTGCTGAGTGCTTTGACGAAACGAAAGGATTCAAGTTTATTTCTTATGCCGTATGGTGGATTCGGCAATCGATTTTACAGGCAATCGCAGAAAATTCGCGTTTAGTTCGGTTACCATTGAACAAAATTAGTAGTATTAACAAAGTGAATAAGTTCTTTTTCCGCTTGGAACAAGAGTTTCAACGGGAACCCACGGCAGAAGAAATCGCCTTGAAAATGGATGTTCCCGCGAAGGAGGTTAAAGATAGCTTGCGGATTGCCAATCGTCCGTTATCCATGGATGCGCCTTTGTCGGCAGACGAGGATTCCTCCAACTTGTATGACGTGATGATTACCGGGGATAATGCCATATCGGATGCCGAACGGGAGATGAATGCCGATTCATTGCGGACGGAAATTGATCGTTATTTGACGATTCTGGATGAACGCGATGCCTTAATCTTACGGATGTATTACGGCTTGGGTGGTTATACAGCCATGTCGTTGGAAGAAATTGGCGATCGGGTAGGTCTGACAAGCGAACGAGTACGCCAAATTAAATCCAAGGCTATCAAGAGACTGAAAAACTCGTGCCGTAGTAAACGGTTGAAGACGTATTTATAAGAGGTAGGTAAATTTTCCTTTTTTAGAAAGTTCTTTACTCCACAAATTTCATGTTTAATTTATGGAGGGATAGGGGGTGTTTGAGAAATTTAGACTTTCTATCTTTTCTTCTGATGATACATTTCATGTAAAATTTTTTGTGTTAGAGGGAATTGTGAGATGGGTAGTATTCTTTTAGATTGTTTGTATCTGTATTTTATGTACTTACAGTCTGCAACTAAAATATGCTTATAAAGTTAGTTTTTTCAACTAAATTGCTATATTTGTTCCCCGTTTTAGCGGGGGTGTTTTGAGTGATCGGAAACGTTTGAGGAACGGGTCTTTTCAGTCATAAATATTTGGCTCCCAGGAGCGTTAGAAGGAGAGGGGAATTATTATTATGAACACATTAATAAACGAGAACCTTATGGGGAACTATGAATTAAACAAAAATCTGGCACAAATGCTAAAAGGTGGGGTTATTATGGATGTAACCAATGTTGAACAGGCAAAGATCGCTGAAGCTGCCGGGGCATGTGCTGTAATGGCATTGGAAAGAGTGCCGTCTGATATTCGTAAAGATGGTGGCGTGGCTAGAATGTCTGATCCTCAGATGATCAAGGCTATAAAGAATGCCGTGTCTATTCCTGTAATGGCAAAAGTGAGAATTGGTCACTTCGTGGAAGCACAAATTTTGGAGGCCATTGGCATTGATTATATTGACGAAAGTGAAGTTTTAACGCCGGCAGATGATTTGTATCATGTTGACAAGACTGCGTTTAAAGTACCGTTCGTTTGCGGATGCCGTAATTTGGGTGAGGCTTTAAGACGTATTGGTGAAGGTGCTTCTATGATTCGTACGAAAGGAGAAGCCGGAACCGGAAACGTGGTAGAGGCTGTAAGACATATGCGTCAGTTGAACAATGATATTCATCAGGTACAAGTGGCTCCGGTAGAGGCTTTGATGACGATTGCCAAAGAGATGGGAGCCCCTTATGATTTAGTAAAATTCGTGCATGAGAATGGTAAATTGCCGGTAGTAAACTTTGCAGCCGGTGGTATTGCTACCCCGGCTGATGCAGCTTTAATGATGCAGTTGGGTTGCGAGGGAGTATTTGTGGGTTCTGGAATCTTCAAGTCAGGTGATCCTGCCAAGAGAGCGAGAGCTATTGTTTTAGCTACGACTTATTATAACGATCCGGTTAAATTGGCTGAATTGTCAGAGAACTTGGGAGAGGCTATGTCCGGATTGGAAATTAGCAAATTGGAAAATAAATACGCTGAAAGAGGCTGGTAAGAATAGTTTATAAAGTTCATAAGGTTTGTAAGGTTCATAAGGTAACTTGCTTTATAGATTTTATGAACTTTATGAACCTTATATTTTTTGTCATGAAGAAGATTGGAATTTTAGGTTTTCAAGGGGCGATTATTGAACATGAACGCCAGATTAAGGCTATTGGTCATGAACCCGTGATCGTGAAATACCCGGAGCAGTTGGAAGAGATTGATGGAATCATTCTACCAGGAGGGGAGAGTACCACTATGGGAAAGATTCTTAATCGGACCGGACTTATGGAGCCTTTACGCGGGAAAATCCAGAGTGGACTGCCGGTATGGGGAACTTGTGCGGGAATGATCTTGCTGGCCAAAGAACTCGTGAACGATTCAGTGACTCATTTAGGCGTGATGGATATTGCCGTTCGGCGTAATGCTTACGGGAGCCAGATCGACAGTTTTGCCACGAAAAAAGTGATCCCGGCGGTAGATTCGAAAGAAATTGAGTTGGTATTTATTCGAGCCCCTTATATCACGAGCGTGAAGGATGGGGTAAAAATTCTGTGTGAGCTTGATGGGCATATCGTTGCAGCGGAAGAAAAGAATATGTTGGTAACATCTTTCCATCCGGAACTTACAGATAATACGGCATTCTTGAAATACTTTGTATCTAAGATTTAAAAAGGCTGTTTTTAAAACAGCCTTTTTTCTTATAGATTTGCATTTAATTCTTCTATGCTGAGAGTTGCTGTCCCGATTTTCTGAACAACAATTCCGGCTGCCACGTTTGCGATGCGCATGGCTTCCGTGATTTCCTGACCTTGGGTTAAGGCTAGTGAAAGGGCCGCTACAACCGTGTCTCCGGCTCCACTTACATCAAATACTTCTTGAGAATGTGTGGGGAGATGCAAAATATTTTGATCGGAAATCAAGCTCATCCCTTGTTCGCTCCGGGTGACAAGTAATGCTGATAAACCGTAGTGATGAACGATTTCCAAGGCTGCCACGGCAATATCCTGGTCGTTATTTTTCACCGGGTGGCCAATGATGTCACCTAATTCTTTTACATTAGGAGTAATCAAGTCGGCCCCTGCATATTTCTTCCAGTTTTGCCCTTTCGGGTCCACGATAACACGGGTTCCATGTGATTTTGCCGTTTTTATCAAAAACGAACATAATTCTTCCGAGATCATGCCTTTTCCATAATCAGAAATAACAAGGGTAGGGAACTCTTGGAAGAGTGAGGCAAGATGGGTTTGAAAATCTTCTCTTGCTTTTTCAGAAAGTTCCAAATGTTGCTCGTAGTCTATACGGACAATCTGTTGCCTTCCACCAATGATGCGCGCTTTCGTGATCGTGGGTTGCTCGGTTTTGACAAAATCGGTTTTGATCCCTTTCCGGTGAGCCATGCGTTCAATCTCTTTCCCGAAAAAGTCATAGCCGATAGCCCCGCATAACGTGGCCTGCCCACCAAGACTTGTGATGTTGTTGGCCACGTTCGAGGCTCCACCTAAACGGGATTCCTCGGTTACGATGTTTACTATCGGAACTGGAGCTTCCGGGGAAATACGTTCCACCTTTCCAAAATAGTATTTGTCAAGCATCACGTCCCCGACGATCAATATCTTGCAACTATTAAAGTTTAAATCCATCTATTCATTTTAGATTTTAGATTTATGATTTTAGATTCCCTCCAACAAAACTACGCTTTTTCTTTTCGTAAATCGTAATTCATAAATCATAAATTGATTGCTTTTATTCTTCTCCGCCACCGAACATCATCAAGTAGGCTTTAATGAACTCATTGATCTCTCCGTCCATAACTGCCTGCACGTTTGATGTCTGGTAGTTGGTACGATGATCTTTCACCCGGCGGTCATCGAATACATAACTGCGGATTTGTGACCCCCACTCGATCTTTTTTTTCGTTCCTTCCACTTTATCCCGTTCTTCCTGCCGCTTTTGTAATTCCAGTTCGTACAATTGGGCTTTCAATAAACGCATGGCGTTTTCTCGGTTTTGCAACTGTGAACGTGATTCCGTGTTCTCGATCATGATTCCGGTAGGAGCGTGGCGTAACCGGACTCCGGTTTCTACCTTGTTCACGTTCTGACCACCTGCGCCACCACTTCGGAAGGTGTCCCAACTGATGTCTGCAGGATTGATCGTGATCTCGATCGTGTCATCCACGGCGGGATAAACGAACACGGATGCAAAAGATGTCATTCGTTTATTGGCCGCGTTATATGGCGATAAACGAACCAATCGGTGAACACCGTTTTCTGATTTCAGATACCCGTAAGCGTAGTCTCCCTCGAATTCGAGAGTAGCTGATTTGATACCGGCCTCTTCACCTTCCTGGTAATCCACGTGTTTTACCTTGTAACCGTTTAATTCTCCCCAGCGGATGTACATCCGGTACAGCATACTGGCCCAGTCCATACTTTCCGTACCTCCGGCGCCGGAATTGATTTTCATGATGGCCCCGAAGTGATCTTCTTCCCGGCGCAGCATGTTACGCATCTCGATGTCTTCCAGCACTCGTATGGTCTCCTGGTATTGGGCGTCCACTTCTTCCTCGGTTGCTTCTCCCTCTTTGGCGAAATCGAAAAGTACCTGTAAATCTCCCACGGCTGAGGTTACCTGTTCGTAACCCTCGATCCAAGATTTCAATTCCCGGACTTTCTTCATCAAGGCCTCCGCTTCCTTGGGATTATCCCATAGGGACGGGTTTTGTGTTCTTAACTCTTCTTCAGCGAGTTGTATCTTCTTGCCATCGATGTCAAAGATACCTCCTCAATGCTTCACCTCGCTCTGCCAATTCTTTGATATGGTCTATTGTGATCATTGTGTATTAAGTTTATAAATAAAATTCGTCCCTCCATACGAAGGGACGAATGATTCGTATATGTTATCTCACTTGTCTTGATTAGCCATCGGGAAATTTTTGTTTACCCGCTTGCTGGTTACAGGGCGTCCGCTTAACGTGCTTTCCACCATGTCCTGAATTTCTTGGGCAAAGGCATTTTCCCCGTTTCTTCTGGCCATGTCGACGAGCATTTGTAACGCCTGCATACTTCTTCTCTCGTCATTTTCCAATGCTTTTCTGCGATTCTGAGAAAGTGATCCGATATATCTCAACATTTGAGCGTTGTCAAGAGCCAGTGCCCATGCCAGATCATTCCCCTTCTCTTTTTCGCCGGCAGCATAGTAGATCGAGATGTAATTTAACAAGAAGAAGTCAGCCGGAACTTGATATAACGGAATTTCTTCCAGAGATTTATCCAGCACTCTGACAGCCTCTTGAATTTTGCTTGAATCTGTGATTTCATTGATAATCGTGTCCCCGATAACCCGTGTTTCCGTGGCGGCCTCTTGCATTAATTGTTCTGCCAAACGCAAGAAGGAGTTCCGGTATTTCATCACGGCGATGGTGTTATCATGGAAATGATCGATATTTACTTTCGGGTCCTTGATGTTGCCCCAGACAAATTTATTCATCAGGTTGTCATACAGGATCTCCGTGTTGATACGTCCGAAATCATAATAAGCCTCGTTGTTTTCCGACTTAATAGGTACAACCCGGTAAGCAGCTCCTTCTAGTTGGAAATACTTATCGAAGCCCATGTAACTGTCTTGTCCCATACCTACTCCGAAGTATACCGGACGTTCCCAGTTGTTGGTAGCTAATATATCCAGTACCATTAATTGTGATTTATTCAAAGAGCTACCTTTTAATTGAATTTCTACTCTGTCTACAATTAATGCGGAATCTTTAGGTTGTACGGTTCCATTTGCCAAAACCTTTTCCTTATCCACCGGTATGTACAAGCTGCGTGTCGGGATGAAGTCCACGGCGCCTCCTTGGTAACGGTTGGATTTGGTTTCCGGTCTGTCGCTGGCAACAAATTCCATGACTTCCTTCATGCTGAAAGGTTGTTGTATTCGTTCTTCAATCGTGACAAAATCCCGTACCCCGGCATGGTATTGGTCTTTCGTGAACGAAATGGGCACCCCGTCACTTTCGTAGGCTTTCCGTTTCATCTGGTCAATGTACCAGTCTCCGGCAAGCAAACTTAGGTTCACGATACGTACATCTCGGCGGAAACCTTCCACTTCCTGTGCGTACCATAGAGGGAACGTATCATTATCCCCGTAAGTGAACAGGATGGCATTGGGGGCACACGAACTTAGATAGTTCTTGGCATGAGCAATGGTGGCGTAACGTCCGCTACGATCATGATCATCCCAGTTTTGTGCTGCCATATTTACCGGAACGGCGAACAGGCAAACAGCGGTGACGATAATAGCTGCGTTGCGGGAATCCATCTTCTTCTGAAGTAAATCCCACAGGTAGAGAACCCCGAAACCGATCCAGATGGCAAAGGCATAGAACGATCCGGCATAGGCATAGTCACGTTCCCGCGGTTGATACGGATATTGGTTCAGATAAAGCACGATGGCAATACCCGTGAAGAAGAAGAGTAGCATAACCACCCAGAAATCTTTTTTCCCTTGTTTTCCCCGTTGATATTGATAGAACATACCCAGCAGCCCGAGGATAAAGGGAAGCATGTAATATTTATTGTTTGCCTTGTCATGTTTCAACGTGTCCGGCATCACGCTCTGATCACCGACCAGAATATTATCTATAAAAGGAATACCCGAGATCCAGTTACCATAACGGAAATCTCCATGTCCTTGAATATCATTCTGACGCCCGGAGAAGTTCCACATGAAGTACCTGAAATACATGTGCCCGAGTTGGTAACGGAACATGAAACTTAGGTTTTGTCCGAAACTTGGTTTCTGAACAGGTTGTCCGTCTACCATGTACACGGGGCCTTTGGATTGTCCCACCCACTCATAATATACCTGTGGTTCACGAGCTTGGCTATACATACGCGGGAGGATTGTGCAGAAACGAGGATCATATTTTACTTCTTTTTTATGATCCACAATATCATATTTACCCGTTTTTTCGTTTTGGTAATAAATAGGTCCGGCATCCTCTACGCCAATAACCGGGGCATTGAAGTAAGGACCGTAAACCAATGGTTCTTGGCCGTATTGATCACGACTGATATAAGAAAGCAGTGCGAATACGTTGTCCGGGCTATTTTCGTCAATCGGGGGATTACTTACGGAACGGATAACGATCATCGCGTAGCAGGAGTACCCGATAAGCATGACCACGAAACAGGTTAAGATCGTGTTCACTACCGTATGGTTGTGTTTTAACGTGTACCGGATTCCGAAAGTCAGTCCGGCGATTAAGAGTAATGCGTAGATGACAACACCCGTGTTGAAAGGCATTCCAAAGCCATTCACGAACAGCAATTCAAACCAGCCTGCAACGATAATCACGCCCGGGATAATACCCCACATGATCACGCCCAGTATGACGATAGAAAGGGCCGCTGATTTGATAATACCCCACTTGGTGGTTTCATATTTTTTGAAATAATATATGAATACAATGGCAGGAATTACGAGCAAGTTCAACAAGTGAACGCCGATGGACAGTCCGACCATGTAGGCGATAAAGATTAACCAACGATTGGCGTAAGGTTGAAAAGCAACATTTTCCCATTTCAAAATTGCCCAGAACACGACGGCCGTGAACAAAGATGACATAGCATACACTTCACCCTCGACGGCTGAAAACCAAAACGTGTCTGTAAACGTGTAGGTTAATGCCCCGATAAGTCCGGCTCCCATGATCCCGCACAGTTGTCCCATGGAACATTCTTCCCCTTCTTTTAGCACGACTTTTTTAGCCAGATGCGTGATCGTCCAGAACAGGAACAAGATCGTGAACCCGGAACATAGAGCAGACATGATGTTGATCATGTAGGATTGTGTTTCGGGACTTGGTGCGAATATGGCGAATAGTCTCGAGATAATCATGAATAGAGGCGCTCCGGGAGGGTGTCCTACTTGCAGTCCGACTGAAGTTGTAATAAACTCACCACAGTCCCAAAGGCTGGCTGTTGGTTCGACCGTAAGAATGTAAGTAATACTGGCCACCACGAACGCCACCCATCCGGTGACATTATTGATCAACCTGTAGCTTAATGTTGGGTGATTTTTAATGTTGCACATGCTTCTCCTTAGTTTGAATTTATATTTCTTATTAATATTCAAGGCTATAACAAAAATGTCATTTTTCGACAGCACGAAAATAGCAATTTTCTTTTAATTTTTCTGCATTTTCTTTTGGTGAAATAAAAAAATGCTCTACATTTGCAGCGTCAAAATAACAACAGCGGTTGTTGAAGCGACATGAAGATTGTCCCATTGTGTAATGGTAGCACAGCAGATTTTGGTTCTGTCAGTCAAGGTTCGAATCCTTGTGGGACAACAAACATGAAGAGGGGCCTTGCAGCAGGGAAGTTGCAAGGTTTTTTCTTCTCGATCTTTGAAATCATGCCCAGGTGGTGGAATCGGTAGACACGCTAGTTTCAGGGACTAGTGGCCGTACGGCTGTGCAGGTTCGAGTCCTGTTCTGGGTACAAGTACCCCTCTTAATCGTATGATTTTGAGGGGTATTTTTTTTGTTGTACATTTTTAGGGAACAATTGTGGTAAACCTAAACCATGTAAATTGGCATGATTTTGCATCCCTTTCTGCTTGAAAAACGTTACATTTGCTTTCATAATAAATAGCTATTTATGAAGAAGTCAATCGCTTTCCTGCCTAAGAAAAATCGGGAAGATCTGAAATACCTCGTTGAGTTAATTCTGGATAAGATTCCGGTGTGCGAAATGATCATTCTTTATGGGAGTTATGCTCGCGGTACTTACGTGAGTTATGATGAGCGCGAAGAATTTGGTATACCTACTTCTTTTAAAAGTGATTATGATATATTGGTCATTAATAGTGCATGGGGCTATGAAAAAATTGAAAATAAGTTGGTAAGCGTTCGCAATATTTACGACAAACGGGGGGATCATCGTTATCGGGTTCCCGTGCAGTTTATTCATGATAGCATAAAGAAAGTAAATGAAGATTTGAAATACAGTCGTTATTTTTATACTGAATTAAAGCGTGATGGGATAATGCTTTATAATAGTGGGAATAATAAACTGGCGAGACGGAAACCATTGAATTTTGGGGAAATAAAGAAACAAGGGGAAGAATATTTTAGAGAAAAATTCGCTAAAGCCAGACTTTTTATAGAGCAAGCTGTTTTTATGTATGATAAGGAAGAATATGTCATGTCTTCTTTTAATTTGCATCAAGCTTGTGAAAATTTGTTCAGCGCAATTTTGTTGACATTTACCCTGAAAAACGATAAGGAGCATAATTTAGAAGAGCTTTTTAAGGTTTCACGCGGATATGCTCCCGAACTGATTCGAGTTTTTCCTATTGGGAATGAAGAAGAAGAACGATTATTTAAAATACTTGTGTGTTCTTACATTGAAGCTCGTTATAATCCGGAATTTAAAGTAAGCCGGGAAGATGTTGAAGACTTGATGGTGAAGGTTGAAAAGTTTGGAATGGTTACAAAGGATGTGTGTGAACGGAGAATAAAGGAGTATGAAGGGTTGGCAAAGACAGAAAAGAAAAGGAGATAAGAATTGTGTAATTTAGAGGAGAAGTAATGGTCGTCTTATTGAGAATGGGGGGAGAAACTACCTTTTTTTCGAAGTTGATTCGGGGCTTGCTCGTGGTTCATACAATCCGGATTACATGAGCCACGAGTAAGCTCTGTTTGACGAACGAGTGAGGGGTATTTTCTCGATTACTCTACGGTTAAGTTACGGTTATTTTTTGACTGTGTTACGAACCCACCATCCCTTCGTTCGAATCCTTTTAGATGCAAAAAGAGAGTCAACTTTTGTATGCTAACTCTCTTGTTCTTACTCTTTTTTTGCGGAGAGACAGGGTTATGAACCTACTCCCCAATATCCTTGAAATTCAATTTCTTATCATCATGTCGAAGCCTTAGGGGGTACAACTTAGGTTACAAAAACTATATTTTTCTGTCACCTTTTGGCTGTTCGTTGTCTGCCTAAAACTACGGTTCAAAGATACGGCTTTCTTTTGAAATACGCAAATCATTGAAAATAAATCTTCTGCAGTTAGTGCAAGGTGCAAGCTATATATATAGATATATACTTGCACCTTGCACTAAATTTTTGAAGAAAATAATAGGGCTGTTTGCTTAATCCAGATTTCTTTCATACATTTGCATACCATATAGTATGGTATTATAAAAACGATAATATGAAGAAAGTAGAGAAAAAACAATGGTTTGTTATTGGGCTTCAAATTATAGAAAACAATGGGGTTGCAAAAATCACAATAGACAACTTATGTAATCTCTTAGAAATTACAAAAGGAGCGTTTTATCATCATTTCAAAAATATAGACGGGTATATAGATGCTCTTATGGCTTTTTGGGTAAAAGAGAATACACTTGCATTTATCGAAGAAGTAGAAAAATTAGGGAGTTCAAAAGAAAAGTTACATACCTTATCGAAAATGTCTGCTTCCTCTGAATACAAATGCGAGGGACGGATTAGAGGGTGGAGTTATACAAATGATATTGTACAGCAATATGTCGCACAAGTAGATAAATTGAGATTAGACTATTTGACAAAGTTAATCCAAGATTGCGGATATGATGTAGAGTATGCGCATAAAATAGCTACTATCCAATATTCCTTATTGATTGGATTGCAACATATCTGTTCTGAAATCCCTGCTTGTGATTTCAATGAACTTCAAAATATACTGATTGAAAAATTTGAAACAAAATAATAAAGGTAAACCATGAAACAGAAAAATAGCTTGATTATCAAATATCTCCCAGCAGATTACAAAGATTGTTTTTGGGAAAAAATTACAAATAAGCCAAATGTGTCTGTACAAGAACTGTTTGATTTAATGTTCATCCAATACCCAAAATGGGTATCATGGTTATTGAAGTTACGTGATTTTATTGTAAAACCATTAGGCATAAAAGCAAGTAAATCGTTCAAGGAGTTAATCATAGAACAAAATAGTCACGAAATCATCTTAGGGACAAAAGATAAGCACTTGACATTCTATGTATCTATATCCTGTTTTGAAGTAAACCGAAACGAACAAATTGCAAGTATAACTACACTTGTAAAATACAATAATATTTTAGGTAAAGTGTATTTTATTGCAATATGGATATTCCACAAATTTATAGTTTATCGACTATTAAAAAGAGCCATTAGAAAATGTGACAAATTGAATTCAAAAAGAGTATATTAAAAGATAGCTATTTATGGTAACTTCTTTCATAACCCATTAAGTAACTTTGCTCCCGATAATCAAGATAATGATGCAAACAGATACAGAAACCAAATATTGCCAAACTTGCGGAATTCCCTTAGATATTGACTATAATAATCTTGGGACAAATATAAGCATGGAGTATTGTGACTATTGCTTAAAGCACGGTGTCAAGGGTTATGATTTTTCAATGGACTATCTGATTTACCTTTGGGGGCTTTTCCCCGAAGAATATTATAAGGAAGTAGGCATATCCTATACTTCATCGGAAATTAGAGATATAATGTCAAGACGGCTTCCCGAAATCAAACGGTGGAAACAGAAAATAAATACGGCACATGTACTGTATGAGTTGGTTGTGAGAATACAAGAATATATTAACCGACATTTGTTCGATGAGCTTAGTTTAGATACTCTGTCGCAAACGGCGGGTATTTCTAAATACCATTTTCGGCGTGTTTTCAAAACTGTGTGTGGTGAGAATATCGGGCTTTACATCCAACGGTTACGATTGGAATATATCGCTTTCAAGTTAATATCAACCGATATAAGCGTTACAGAACTACTATACCAAATCAACTATCAAAACAAACACACGCTTTCGAGAGCATTCAAGAGTTATTTTAATTGTACGATACCTGAATTTCGTAAACTTCACTTGAATGCCTGCTCCGAAGGAAAGCACCCGGTACAAATCGTTCCTCGTATTGAGAAAGTTCTGCCCATTCGTATTGCCTGTTTGAAGTTGGAATGGACGGAGCATATAAGCCATGACTTTTCGGTATTATGGAAACAGATATTACACCTTTCTGAAAGCTGCGATTTGCAGTCAAATAATTGCCAATATATAAGTCTGACTTTGGATTGTCCGCTAATTTCCTCGGAAAAACAAAGTCGTTTCATGGTTGGAATAACCGTTCCGGCATCATTCTGTGTTCCAAATGGTTTCTTTACTTATGAAACAGAAGCTGGCGAATATGCCGTATTTCCGTTCAAGGGACTATATCACGAATTGAACCGAGTGTATCGTTACATATACCTCGATTGGTTGCCGTCAAGCGGATATACATTAAGAGAGCCATTCACTTTTGAAACCTATCTCAATACCCCGAAAAAAACTCCAGTTTCAGAATTGAGAACGGATATTTATATTCCTATTGTGCGAAAAAACAAATGAATAACTTAAATTTGAAAATCGAGTGGAAAATCCGCACTAATTTGGCCCTTCTTTTCCAATAGAACTTGGTCCTTGAAATCCACTCGAAATTGACCCGGTT
>NZ_JADMSV010000031.1:0-55253 GCF_015560935.1 Butyricimonas sp. BSD2780061689_150309_C8 | reverse complement strand
AACCGGGTCAATTTCGAGTGGATTTCAAGGACCAAGTTCTATTGGAAAAGAAGGGCCAAATTAGTGCGGATTTTCCAATTAAGAATCAGCTAGAAATTTTATTTACGCTTCTATCAAGCAAGATTTAATATACTCCTCGATTTCTTGGGGAGAAATGGTATATAATGGTTGTAATTGTTCAAAATGGCTATCCCTGTTGAAACGTTTACTATTTGTTAGTATGGCTAAAAGATTTTTGGATTTCAGTTTATGTCCGGAGTATGTTAAAGCTAATGTGATTAAATCATGGATTGATGTTCCGCTTTTAAGGATGGAATAAATGTCATAGTAATCTCTGAAATTACTTCTACGTAACATGACCTCCATTTTCATGGCACCGATAGATTTTATATCAGCTATTTTCAAATTATTCAAAAATTCTAAAGGTTCACTAACAGGGGAGTATTTGTCACAAGCATAAAAAGAAAACTTTACTCCAGATACTAGAAATTCGACATGATCTATATCCAGTAAATCCCGGTGCTGTATTTCCCCGATAGTGGCAAGTTCTTTTTCTATTTGAAACCAGGCGACTTCCATCTTCTCACTCTTGCTTGTACGCCATTTCATAAAATCCAAATCCTCGCTCTGGCGAGTTCCTAATTGCAAGGACAAGGCTGTGCCACCCACGAGAGTATAGGACTTTATATGTTCTAGTTTTGAAACAGATTCAAAAATTTCTCTTGTATGAGGTGCTAGGCCTTTCATCGTAATAACTTGTTTGAATGACGAGTTTCCATGGCTTTTATGTATGCATCGGGCTTTTTTATTTTAAAAAAGTACCATGCAAGAAAACGGTTCAGGGTGTATAGATAATCTCCTTGTGGTATCAAATAATCCAACCAAACCTGTTTTATTTTTTTGAGTGGGTAAATTGAAAATAGTTGTTTAATCTCGTCCATGTCTAGATATAACAAGGTTTTTTCAATTAATATGTCATCTGAAACTTCTTTAATTGAGTCATCCTTGAAAGACCAAAAGCGATGTTCTTGTTTTAGTTTTTCTAACAAGTTAAGTTTTAGTGCATCTACTGACATGGTATTATTCGTTATTCTTTTGACAAAGATAACGATTGTTGGAGATAAAACAAAACAGTCAGAAGTGACAGGTTGTTAAATATTAAAAGGCAGAATTGCCGGAAAGTTCGAGTACTTTTCTTTGGATAGGAAGGGACAAATCTTTTTGTATATTTGAAAAGTAAAACAGGGAAAGTGTGGAAGGAGATAATGAATTGTAAACTAAGATTATATATGTATAGATGTTCGTTGATTATTCTATCCTTTCTAATGATGGCGGAACTTTCTGCTCAAAAGATAGAAAAAGTATTTCTTGATAAGAATGATACGACAAGGAATTGCTACACGATTATTTATCCGGACTCGCTACCATGGGTGGGATATTTGTTTTTGGTGCCGGGATTTGGTGAAACGGCAGAGGATGTTTTGCTACAAACAAAACTGCCTGTTGAAACGGCGAAAAAGGGGATTTTGACCATTATACCTACTTTTCAAGATGGCGTTTCTTCGTTTGGCTTTGATCGTTTGAGCCAGCAGGCATTTCATCGAATCGTTGATGATGTGACGAATAGGTATAAATTGCAGGATTCGGAATATTATCTTGGTGGCTTTTCGATGGGAGGAAGTACGGTGGTAAAATTTGCGGAAACGGTAGATAAAAAGCCCAAAGCTGTTTTTGCTATCGACTCCCCGCTGGATTTTGAACGGTTTTATAACTCTACAAAACGGGATGTCGTGTTGTTTGGAAAGGGTGGTTCTGACCAAGAGAACATATATCTTTATTTGCTTTCAAGGATCGAGCAAATCATGGGTGGAACGCCTCAGACGGCATTGAAGAATTATCACGAAATATCTCCTTATTCGCTTTCCGACACGACGCAAGCTGCTATAAAAAGGCTGTTGAATGTGCCGATCAGGATATATATAGAACCTGATATTCAATGGTGGCTTGATGAACGGGAAACGGATGTCTTTGGTTTGAATATCATTGATTGTTCCGCAATGGTTAATGAATTGAAAAGGTTGGGTAACGACAGGGCTGCTCTTATTGTAACTCAGAATAAAGGGTATCGGAAGCCGGATAATAACCGACATCCACATTCTTGGAGTATTGTTGACAATAGAGAATTGATAGAGTGGTTGTTGCAACAAAAATAGTATTTACGTTTTTCAGAGAGGGACGTGGCGTTTAACGGTATAAAAAAGGATCGGGGTCTAACGACCGGAAATATAACTCT
This sequence comes from Butyricimonas sp. BSD2780061689_150309_C8, assembly GCF_015560935.1. Classification (NCBI taxonomy): domain Bacteria; kingdom Pseudomonadati; phylum Bacteroidota; class Bacteroidia; order Bacteroidales; family Odoribacteraceae; genus Butyricimonas; species Butyricimonas sp. BSD2780061689_150309_C8. The sequence continues at coordinate 52,960 of NZ_JADMSV010000031.1, read as the reverse complement.
TGGGTTGTTGTGGTTCGCTGTACCCATGATTTTAGGGAATCTGTTGCAACAATTCTATAATATTGCCGACACGCTGATCGTGGGGCAGTTTTTAGGGGCGAACGCGTTGGCGGCGGTCGGATCGGCTTACTCGTTGATGATATTTCTGACTTCGGTACTTTTGGGGTTGTGCATGGGGAGTGGGGCCATTTTTTCTCTGCAATATGGGGCAGGAGACCGGGAGGCATTGAAACGTAGTATTTTTGTTTCTTTGGTGTTAATAGGCTTGGTTACTTTGGTTTTGAATGTTGCTGTTTTCGTATGGATTGATCCCATACTGAGATTATTGCAAGTCCCGGAAGATGTTTACCCGTTGATGCGTGATTATCTTTGGGTGATCTTTTGGGGTATCGGGTTCACCTTTATCTATAATTATTATGCCTCGTTACTGCGTGCGATAGGTAATTCCGTCGTGCCATTGTGGTTTTTAGGAGTGGCGGTTGTTTTGAATATTGCGCTTGATTTGATTTTTATTTTGTGGTGTGATTGGGGAGTGAAAGGAGCGGCATGGGCAACTGTTATCGCGCAGGTCGTTTCGGGGGTAGGACTTTGTGTTTACACGATCCGGAAATTTCCGGAGTTCCGAATTCGGCGGGAGGATATGTGCATGAAGTGGCAAACGGTAAAGGAAATTGCGGTTTATTCATCCTTGACTTGCGCCCAGCAGTCCGTGATGAATTTCGGTATATTGATGGTACAGGGATTGATCAATAGTTTCGGGGTTGCCGTGATGGCAGCGTTTGCGGCCGCAGTTAAAATAGATTCGTTTGCTTATATGCCCGTGCAGGATTTCGGGAACGCCTTCTCGACGTTTATAGCCCAGAATTTTGGTGCCGGACAAATGAAGCGTATTCGAGATGGAATCCGGGTGGCGGTTGTTTCTGCAACTATTTTCTGCGTGTTTATTTCTCTTCTTGTATTCGCGTTTGCCCGTCCCTTGATGTTGATTTTTGTTCCGGTACGTGAAACGGAAATTATTTCTATCGGGGTTCAGTACCTACGAATCGAAGGGGCTTTTTATTGTGGAATCGGTTGCTTGTTCCTGTTGTATGGTTTCTATCGGGGGATTCGGAAACCGGGGATGTCGGTCGTGCTGACTGTTATTTCTTTGGGAACTCGTGTCGCTTTGGCTTATGCTTTATCCGCGATTCCGGCTATCGGGGTTGTGGGAATCTGGTGGTCAATCCCTATTGGTTGGTTCTTGGCTGATATTGTCGGGTTGTGGTATTATCGTAGATTGTTCTCGAGTGTTACGAGATCGGGTATTTTAAAGTCTGTTTAAATTTTGTTGAACAAAATCTTGTCGTTGCTTGATTACCCCTAGGGCGTGCCAATGTCCCTTCGATGTTCCTTTAATGTTCCAATATGATCCCGTCTTGATTTGTGCTGCGTTCAAATGTATTTCCTCCGGCGATCACTCGCAAGTGACACGGAGAAAGCACGGAGAAAGCACGGAGAAGACCTAGCCAAACAATAGTGTAACAGCATACCATGGAAGTGGTAAAAACTTGTTCGTGGATAACTATTTTGTATTGGATAGCCTGTCTTTTGAACAACTGACTCTCGATATTTTTATCTTATCCATGCGAAATTTAAACAGGTTCTTAATTTTTCCAGATTCTTTTCAGATTCGGGGGATATTTTTGTCATGTAAATAATAAAATAGTAACCCATTAAAAATAGAAGAATATGAAAAAGATTGTTTTTTTACTCGTATGTTTATTCTCGATGACGATAGTAAAGGCTGATAATGACAAGCCGATTGAGATGAATCAGTTACCGGCGAAGGCGCAGACGTTTATCACGACTTATTTTAAAGATCAGAAAGTGGCATTGATAACACAGGAGACGGGTTTGTTTTACAAGAGTTATGATGTGGTGTTTGCAAGCGGGGAAAAGTTGGAATTCGATAAATCGGGAGATTGGACAGAGGTGAAATGCAAGACGGGTGAGGTTCCTGCTGCCATTATCCCGGAGGCGATACTTAAATATGTGAAGGCCAATTATCCGGAGGCAAAAATTTTAGAGATCGAGCATGATTCGGAAGGATATGAGATCAAATTGTCAAATCGCTTGGAGATTAAATTCAATAATAAGTTTCAGGTAGTGGATATTGACGATTAAAGATAAAGTGAGCGTATGTGTAGAGGGGCTGCTTGAGTGGCCCCTCTATTTTATTATCCGATCCGGATCGGGATTATCGGTTGCTGGTTTACTTTGTCGAGAGGCTCTGTTTGATATTTTACCCGGGCAAAATTGATCTTACGGAGATCGATGCAACGGATGGCGCTATCGTACATGGTACGATAGTAGATCATGCGGTTCATCATGTCGGTTGCCGAGGTCCATTGCGTGGCACTTGGAATATCAACAGGAGTTTGATCGGGAGCGAACTCTATTCCGATGGGTATGTCAAAATTATTCAGTATTTGGAAACATTGAATAACGGATTGTTGCCCTGTCTCTTGCCGTGGTGCGGTTGCTTGATAGAAAGCAGCACGGACAAATCGGGAGGGAGGGGTGATATCGCCCGGTATACTAAGAAAACCACTTCCGTTTCCGAAAGAAGTAAGAGTCACTCCGTCTAGTTGTTGGGAGGGGGCCATACCGGGAATCAAGTTGACATAGTTATTCAGGTTTGTCATCTGCCAGTCTAAACTTGGGGAGTTGGTCAGTACACCTAGTTTGTTCTCGTAAAAGATCGGTTTTTCATTGATGATTTCGAGAACGATCTGGCGTCCGGTGGTGTCGGCAAAACGCCAGTGGGCGGTAGATGCCCTCGGATCGATACCGATGACATGAACTTTTTTGATGGATTCTTTTACTTCGTCCACGGTCTTGCAACTGCCCAATATCCATGAAACGAGTTGTAGGTCGGCAATGCTGGATGCTTTTTCTTTGGGATTATAAGTTTCATATTTTCCGTATTGCGGGAAGTAAAACAGTCCGGCAGAGAGTCCTGCCTCATTCAGTCCTTCTGCCACGAATTGTTCTTGCTCCACGGCTAGCCCGATATACCCGTAGCGAGCCGTGAAAATCATCCCTTCTGTTGTGCCGCCGGGAATGTAGGATTGTTGTTTATATTCTCTTGGTACGACAACATATTGGCTATTGAGATTGCTACCTCCCCATTCTATGGTGCGGGCCACGATGCAGGAACCATCCTTGGCTTTCAACGTGATTCCGGTGCAGGCTTTGAGTTCTCTGGGGAAGAAGGCGATAAGGGGCAATATCACCCATAGGGTTATTGATAATTTCTGTTTCATAAGAGCATTGTTTTTATTTTAAGATAACGGGGAAAACGGCTTTTTGTTTCATTCTTCGGAAGTTTCATGAACTTGCTTGTTGTTTCTGAATTGTAGGGGAGTCATGCCCGTGTGTTTTTTGAAAAAGCGGGCGAAAAAGGAAGAGTTCGGGTAGTTAAGTTCCTCGGAAATCTGGATGATACTCATGTCCGATGATCTCAATAATACTTTGGCTTCTTGCAGGCTGAAGTTCGTTATCCACTGGTAGAGGGAGCAATCGGTGGTTTGTTTCAGTATGCTCGATAGGTATTTCGATGTCATGCAAAGTTTGTCAGCATAGAATGACGGGGAGCGTTCTTGTTTGTGGTGCTGGTGCAATAGCCGGAAGAAATCGTCTACAATTTGTTTTTGGCGATTGGTTCCCACGAGTACGGTTTGGTGAGAGTAAATGAAACTGAGTTCTGCGATGAAGGAGAAAAGTAAGGCTTTGGTGATCTCCTTCCGGGAGGGATGATCGAGTCTGGCTGCCTGGTGGGAAATAAAAACGAAGAATTCGTCTAGGTGGTTGAATTCTTCGTTTGTTAAGGATAGGTAGGGTTTGTTACCTATTCTTTCTGAGATCCCCGATTTGAGAACGAACGGGAAATCAACCATGAAGTCAAAGCTGTAAGACAGGTATTTACAAGCGAAATCATCTGACAGGTAATGATTCTCGATCAGGTGGAAAGGTAAAAGAGAGATTAACGTGCCGGGGTGAACGAGGTGGTCTTTACTATTGATTTTCAAATGACCTTCTCCGGCGGTAATCATGATGACGGTCAGGCCGTTGATGTCGTTACGTCGTGGCTTGTGGAGAGGAAATAATTGGATGAAGGATTCCTTGCTTAACATGGAAATAAAGAAATTTCCAAGAGAGGGGATTGTCGTGCTGTTTGGTATGTCATTTCCTTTTTGCATGTACGCTGGTTTCATGTTCCGGAAACAAAGATAAGATATTTGCACGAAAAAGCATTATAGGGCAAATCTGTGGATGATTAGGACGAAAATGTTTGTAGAATGTTGGGGATATTCGCGATGTAAAAATGATAAAAACTAGAGATTATGGAACAGAGAAATTCGAAAATTTACATACTTATTGTCGTCGGAATGGTTTCGGCCCTAGGGCCTTTCGTGACGGACTTTTACTTGCCGGCATTTCCCAATTTGGTGACTTATTTTGATACGGCAGCCTCGCAGGTGCAGTTGAGTTTGACGTTTAGTATGATCGGGTTGGCTGTGGGACAGATATTTTTGGGTCCGGTGAGTGATAAATTTGGAAGAAAGCGACCGTTAGTGATCTCGATGTTCTTCTTTGTTTTGTCATCGATTGGCTGTGTCTTCTCGCCTAGTATAGAGATTTTTATTCTGGCTCGTTTTATCCAAGGATTTTCGGGTGCGGGGGGAATCGTGATTTCCAAGTCGATAGCGACTGATTTGTACGGGGGAAAGGATTTGGCGAAATTCTTTTCCATGCTGGCTTGCGTGCAGGGATTAGCTCCGATTTGTGCGCCTGTGTTGGGAGGGCTGTTGCTATTGGTGACGAATTGGCGGGGAATATTCGGGTTGCTGGTGTTAATCGGGATATTGTTGTTGCTGGTTTTGTTAAGGTTTCATGATTCTTTGTCTAAAGAAAACCGGTTACAAGGGGAGTTGAAAGAGCGGTTTGTTTATTATAAAGAGGTGTTGCGGCATCGGAAATTCATGTATTTCGTGTTGATTCAAGTCTTGGGAATGGGAGTGATGTTTTCATATATCGCATCTTCGCCGTTTGTTTTTCAGGAACATTACCATCTTTCTCCTGTTATGTATAGCGTTTGTTTTGCCTGCAATGCCGTGGCAATCATGTTGGGTAGTCTGAGTGTAGTTCGTTTTCGGTCGAATGAACATGCTTTGCGAGTGGGTGTATGGGGATTTATGTTCCTGTGCTGTTGCACCGGGGCGGCTCTCTGCATGGAATTATCCGTTATCATTATTGAGATTGTCTTTTTCCTGTTTCTTTTCTTCTTGGGAATTATACTGCCGACTTCCACGACGCTGGCTTTGAATCTGGAAAGGCAGAATTCGGGGACGGCCTCTGCAATACTCGGTTTCTTGACCTTCTTGGGAGGAGGGATTGTTTCTCCTTTAACGGGTATGGGAAATATTCTTTACTCGACGAGTGCTATTATGTTCGTGTGTTGCGTGTTGATTCTGGTTTGTACTTGGAAGGTGTTGAAAATGGCGAAGAGGTAGATTTAATATAGATGAGATTCCGGGGAAAATGTGTAATATTGCAGGGAATGAAAATCTTGAACCGGCAATATGAGTTATGAGTAATATATTTGATATAGTGACCGCACGTGCGGATTATGAGCAGGGAGCGTTGGTGATTATTGACCAGACGCAACTTCCGGAACGGGAAGTTTATTTGGCGTTGAAAACTCCGGAGGAAATTTGGGAGGCCATTTATTTGTTAAAGGTAAGGGGTGCGCCTGCCATCGGGGTGGCTGCCGCTTACGGGATTTCCGTGTGTATGCAAAAGGTGGACGAGGTTGATGATTTCTACCGGGAGTTTGCAAGGGTGAAGAATTATCTGGCATCTTCCCGGCCTACGGCGGTAAATTTATTTACGGCATTGGAGCGAATGGAAGTTGCGTTGTTGAAATGTCAAGGTGCGGGGGTGGAAGTTTTGAAACAAGTCTTGCGGGAAGAGGCCGAGGCGATTCGGAAAGAAGACGCGGCGGCGTGCCGGAAAATTGGAGAACATGGATTGTCGCTGTTGAAACCGGGAATGGGCTTGCTCACGCATTGTAACGCGGGGCATCTGGCGGTTTCTGAATACGGTACGGCTTTGGCCCCGATTTATTTGGGGCAGGAACAAGGATTCGGTTTTTCGGTTTTTGCCGATGAAACCCGCCCGTTATTGCAAGGGGCGAGGTTGACGGCCTTCGAATTGCAGAAAGCGGGAGTGGATGTAACCTTGATATGTGATAATATGGCCTCTTCGGTGATGAAACAGAGATGGGTGCAGGCCGTGCTGGTTGGGTGTGACCGGGTGGCTGCCAATGGAGACACGGCAAATAAAATCGGTACTTCGGGGGTAGCCGTGTTGGCTAAATATTATGGGATTCCGTTTTACGTGCTGGGGCCGACGTCTACCATTGATATGGATTGTCCCACGGGCAAAGAGATTAAAATTGAGGAACGTGATCCGGCAGAGGTGACCGAGAAATGGTATGCTCGAAGAATGGCTCCCGAGGGGATTCACGTGTATAATCCAGCCTTTGATGTGACTCCTGCCGAGTTGATCACGGCCATTATCACGGAGAAAGGGATCGCCTATCCCCCGTTTCGTGACACATTCCGGGGATGGAAAGAATGTAAATAATTAAGTCATTTTGTCATACATTCTATAAAACATAAAGACAAAATGACATATTTATAATACCTTTTGTTTTAGAAAACAAAAATCAATAGTTCGTTTTTTTATTGATTGTTAATGTTATAGGTTGAAATGTTTTTTCATTTTGTCCAGATGAAACTTTTGGATAAGAGTTTCGGTATATACTTTGTAAAATTGAAGGCAGAAAGGAGAAAATGAGACTATGAACATGAACAATTATACAATTAAGTCGCAAGAGGCCGTGCAGTCAGCCGTGCAACTTGCGCAGGAAAAAGGTCAGCAAGCCATCGAAACAGGTCATCTGTTGAGAGGCGTGATCGAGAAAGGTGAAAATATCACGAACTTTATTTTTAACAAGTTGGGTGTAAATAGCCGGAATGTCTTGGCTGCTTTGGATCGAATCGTGGACGGATACCCGAAAGTGTCGGGAGGTTCTCCCTATTTGTCCGACGAGGCTAATAAGGTGTTGGAGAAAGCCACGAAGTTGGCGGGAGAGATGGGTGACCAGTATGTTTCTTTGGAACATATTTTATTGGGATTATTATCAGTGAAGGATCCGGTTTCCGGTATGTTGAAGGATGCGGGAATGACCGAGAAGGAAACCCGTGCGGCGATTGACGAGTTGCGGAAGGGGTCGAAAGTAAATTCCCAGTCGGCAGAAGATAATTATGATGCGCTGGGGAGGTATGCCATCAATTTGAATGAAAGAGCCCGGAACGGTAAGCTGGATCCTGTAATCGGACGAGATGATGAAATCCGTCGGGTATTACAGATATTGTCCCGGAGAACAAAAAATAACCCGATTTTAATCGGAGAGCCGGGTGTTGGTAAAACGGCTATTGCCGAGGGATTGGCGCAGCGTATCGTGAACGGGGATGTGCCTTCAAATCTGGCATCCAAGAGTATTTACTCGCTGGATATGGGAGCCTTGATCGCGGGGGCAAAGTATAAAGGAGAATTCGAGGAACGTTTGAAATCGGTTGTGAACGAGGTGTTGTCTTCGGAAGGAGAAATTATCCTGTTTATCGATGAGATTCATACCTTGGTGGGGGCTGGAAAGTCTGACGGGGCAATGGATGCGGCGAATATATTGAAACCCGCTTTGGCTCGTGGTGATTTGAGGGCTATCGGTGCAACCACGTTGAACGAGTACCAGAAATATTTTGAACAGGATAAAGCCTTGGAGCGTCGTTTCCAGAAAGTGATGATTGACGAACCGGACGTGATGAGCGCGATCAGTATCATGCGGGGATTGAAGGAGCGTTACGAGAATCACCATAAGGTACGGATCACGGATGATGCCATCATTGCATCCGTGGAGTTATCTCACAGGTATATTTCGGATCGATTCTTGCCGGATAAAGCTATCGACTTGGTAGATGAGGCGGCTGCCCGTCTGCGTTTGGAGATGAATTCCGTGCCGGAGGAGATTGATGAACTGGACCGTAAGATCAAACAGTTGGAAATCGAGAAAGAGGCGATCAAGCGGGAAGGGAAAAGTAAGAAACTGGACGAGATCCAGAAAGATTTGGCCGATTTGAATCAAGAGCGTACGAAATTACGAGCCCAATGGGAGTCTGAGCGTTCTTTGATCGACGAGATCCAGAAGAATAAGGATGCGATTGAACAGTACCGTTTCGAGGCAGACCGGGCCGAGCGGGAAGGCGATTACGGAAAGGTTGCCGAGATTCGTTACGGTAAGATTAAGGAGGCTGAGCGTCGTATTGAAGAGGTGAAGGCCAAGCTGGCGGATATGAAACATGGAGAGTCGTTGATTCGGGAAGAGGTGACGGAAGATGATATAGCGGCTGTCGTGTCCAAGTGGACGGGTATTCCGGTGAGCCGGATGATGCAGAGCGAGCGTCAGAAATTATTACACTTGGAAGACGAGTTGCACAAACGGGTAGTCGGTCAGGAAATGGCCATTACGGCACTGGCAGATGCCGTTCGTCGTAACCGTGCGGGATTGCAGGATGCGAAACGTCCTATCGGTTCGTTTATCTTCCTCGGAACCACGGGAGTCGGTAAAACCGAGTTGGCGAAGGCATTGGCAGAGTTCTTGTTTGACGATGAATCCTTGATGACCCGTATTGATATGTCCGAGTACCAGGAGCGTCATTCTGTTTCCCGGTTGATCGGGGCGCCTCCGGGGTACGTGGGATATGATGAAGGTGGTCAGTTGACGGAAGCCGTTCGTCGGAAACCCTATTCCGTGGTATTGCTGGACGAGATTGAGAAGGCTCACCCCGACGTGTTCAACATCTTGTTGCAAGTGCTGGATGACGGGCGCTTAACTGATAATAAAGGTCGGGTAGTCGATTTCAAAAATACGATTATCATCATGACTTCGAATATCGGTGCGCATATCATTCAGGAACGTTTGAAAGGCATCGATGAGAATAACCGGGATGAGGTACTTGACAAGACGAATCACGAGGTGTACGAGATGTTGAAACAGACGATTCGCCCGGAGTTCTTGAACCGTATCGACGAGATCATCATGTTTGCCCCGTTGAAGAAGTCGGAAATCGTGGATATTGTACGTTTGCAATTCAATGGCGTAAAGAAGATGTTGGAAAACAATGGTATTGCCATCGAGATTACCGACAAGGCTGTTCAATGGCTGGCGGATGCCGGGTATGATCCGCAGTTTGGCGCTCGTCCCGTAAAACGGGTTATTCAACGTACATTGTTAAATGATTTGTCAAAACAGATTCTTGCAGAGGAAGTCTCCAAAGATAGCCGTATCGTGGTAGACGTGAAGGATGACAAGATCATTTTCGAAAATAAATAAGGATTCTTAAAATTATATGAGGTAGGTCGTTTTTCTTTTGAAACGGCCTACTTTTTTGTGGGTTAGTAATATGTCGATAATTTTGATTCTTGGCGAGAATGTCTATCTTTGCATGAATCATAATTGTCGATTTAGATTTTTGTATGGTATATAGCGAATCGGAAATTGTACACGAACTGGAGGCAGGAAATGAGGTCTGTCTGAATATGCTTTTTGATAATTATTATCGGGCATTGTGCGTGTATGCGTTGCGGTTTGTTTCGAATGCGGATGATGTAGAGGATATTGTGCAGGAGGTGTTTGTTTCTTTCTGGATGAACAAGAAACGAACTGTTTTTTCCGGTTCCGTTCGTTCTTATCTTTTCGGGGCAGTAGCCAAGGCTGCCTCAAAGTTTGCGACACGTCGGGGAAGGATCATGTTTGACGACGTGGAGAAGTATGTGGATCAGTTTTTGGAAGAGTTGGCAGAGTATGATGAGAGCGAGTTCTCTCGATTACGCGACAAAGTATATGCCCGGGTGGAGGCTTTACCGGGAAAGACAAAAGAAATATTTAAAGCCGTGGTGTTGGATAACCTGACCTACCAACAAGTGGGTGACCGTTTTGGGATAACCGTGAATACCGTGAAAACGATGTATTACAGGGCATTGAAACAGTTAAAAGAAGAGCTGGGTGGAAACGCTTTGGTGTTGTTTTTTATTATTTTGCGATAAGTTTTTACTCCTTCATTTTGTTAAAATTATTTTTCCTGCAATTTTTCCTAAAAAAGTTGTCATCTCTTTTTCAATCTTCCGGTATATAAGAGAAAATAGATTGAGATGAACGGTAAAATTTGGCAGTGGATTGGTGATTATTGTTCCGGACTTTTGGATAAGAGTGAGGAACGGGAGTTGCGAGCGTGGATGGACGAGGCGGAGAAAAACAAACAACTTTTTATGGAGGGGGTGAAAATGGTGCGGGAGTATCAAATGGTTGCTCGTTCGAGTAAAGATGTCTCGGATTCATTGGAACATATACGGGAAAAGATCAAGGCTCGTAAGAGAAGACAGTTATGGATTCAGATTACTGCCGTGGCTTCTGTTGTGATCTTGTTCGCGTTATCATTTGTATTCTTTTATACTCCGAAATCAGAAGAGATGTCTCCCGTGCTGGCGAAGGTGCATGCCGGAGGAACGAAAGCAACTCTGATTGTGGCAGATGGAATACAAGTCGATTTGACACAAGATAATTTACAAGAGGTAATAGGGCAGTACGGGGCTACTGTTTTGAAAGATAAAAAGAATGAATTGCGATATGATAACGTGGAGGTAAATGACGAGATAGAAGAGAAACCGATATATCATACCATTTCGGCTCCGGTTGGCGGGGAATACCATTTCACGTTGGCGGATGGAACGATGGTATGGTTGAATTCATCTTCACGATTAACATTCCCCACTCGTTTTACGGGAGATGCGCGAGAGGTCCTTGTTGAGGGTGAAGTGTATTTTGACGTGAAACATGACGAGAATAAACCTTTTATCGTGCGGATAAATGATGTGAGCGTGCGAGTGTTGGGAACGAAATTCTGTGTTTCGGCTTATCCAGAAAATGAAGGGATTATGACAACTTTGGTACAAGGGACTGTGCAAGTAATATCTGGAGGTAATCAGGTCGTATTAAAACCGGGATATCAGGCTGTGGTCGACCAACGTTCCGGAACTATCAGCCAACGTGCAGTGGAACTTTCTTTGTACACCTCGTGGGTGCGGGGTGTATTTGAATACGAGAATATGGAATTGGATGATATTGTGGTGCAATTGGCCCGATGGTATGATGTACAATTTACTTTTTCGGCATCAGAATATAAAAAGCGTCGTTTTACCGGAGTGGTGCGGAAATATGAAGATCTAAATGGCGTGCTAGATATGATAGAAAAAACAACTAACGTAAAATTTATTATTAATGGAAGAAATGTTACAATAACTTCAGTGATGAAATAGAAGAAACATAAAAACGGGAAATGTTCCCAGCACTCCCCGTTCTATGTTGAAAATTTAATGGCAGCCTTCGGCAAAAGGCTACGTTTATTAATCAAAGTATCCAAATGTATGAAAAAAAGACGAAATTCTACACAATCCTCGCCTGAAAATGCGAGGGGAAAAATTTATTTAGCAATGAGATTGACTTTGCTTTTGACCATGTTCTTCTCTTTCACGGCAATAGCCAGTGTATCGTCACAATCTGTGACGTTGAAATTAGAGAATGCAAGTCTCAGGGAGACTATTAAAGAGTTGAAGAATCAGACAGGAGTTTATTTCGTGTTCAATGAAGAGGAGATTGCAAGTTTGAACGTGAAACTTAACATGGTTCTGACAAATGAACCTTTCGAGAAAGCTTTGGAGCGTATTTTCGAGGGATTGCCTTTTAGTTACGAGTATTCAGAAGGTGTGGTAATTGTTAAACCGACACCACAGAAAAAGGATGAAGTTAAGTTAAAATTGATCAAGGGGAAAGTGGTTGATACAGATGGGGTGCCTCTTCCCGGGGTTTCTGTTGTTGTGGAAGGAACGACTCGTGGAGTGGCATCGGACGTGGACGGATTGTTCCAGATGATGATTGAGAATAAAATAGGTCAAAAATTACTTTTCTCTTTTGTGGGGATGGAGCAGAAAGTAATTACTTGGCAAGGACAGGATTCTTTACACGTGGTGATGAAGTACTCTACGGTAGACATGGACGAAGTTGTTGTGACGGGTTATCAGACAGTGAATCGTCGAGAGTCTGCAAGTGCGGTTTCCGTGGTGAAAACGGACGAGATTTATGTGGCGGGAGCTACAAGTATTGACCAGATGTTACAGGGACAAATACCGGGATTGATGGTGATAAATACTTCAGGAGAACCGAGTGCAACCCCGAAAATTCGAATTCGTGGAACTTCGACCATTAATGGGAATAAGGCTCCGGTTTGGGTGGTTGACGGTGTGATCTTGGAACAGGATGTACCTATTACTGCTTCAGATTTGAATAGCGAGGATGCCGAGTACTTGGTTGGTAATGCCATTGCCGGTATTAGTCCGCAGGATATTGAATCCATTACCGTATTGAAAGATGCATCTGCCACAGCAATTTATGGTGTGAAAGCTGCGAATGGTGTGATCGTCTTGACTACGAAAAAGGGGAAAATAGGAAAGCCTTCTGTGTCTTACCATGGTGAAGTGGTCGTAAATCAGCGTCCGTCTTATCGGAATTTTGATTTGATGAACTCGTCAGAGCGTATGACCTTGTCGAAGGAAGTTATCGAGGATGGATTGAAATACGGGAGTAATATTTCACTTGATCCCAATGATTCTTATGAGGGATTGGTGAATGAGCTGGTAAATAGAAGAATTACCCATGCAGAATTCTCAGAGTTAGCGATGGAAATGGCTAAACGTAATACCGATTGGTTTGATATCCTGTTCCGGAATGCGGTAACTCACAATCATACGTTAAGTGTACAAGGAGGAAATGAACAAACAAGATATTATTTTTCTGCTGGGTATAATAATAACCAAGGAGCAGCACAAAAATCTTTGAGTGAACGTTTCACGACTTTAGCCAAAGTGGACGTGAATTTGGGTGAGTATGTCAATTTTATGACTAAAATTGATTATAGTACAACTAAGAATGACGGGTATGCAGTAGGAGTAAATCCTTTTTCTTATGCTTACAAGACTTCCCGCACTTTAAGTCCTTATGAGGCTGACGGTAGCTATCATATGTACAAGCAAGGGTCTGCTTATGAATATAATATTTTGAAAGAGTTGGATGAGACTGGCCAGAGTGCTAAGACGAATGATTTTAATGCCTTGTTAAATTTGAATGTAAAATTAATCAAGAATATATCTTATCAGGGAACGTTCTCTTTCCACAATTCAACGACTGAACAAAGAGACTGGCAAACGGAAGAATCAAATGCAGTAGCAAAGATTCGAGGGTATAATTATAAGGAATATGACGAGACTGAAGATAAATACTGGGAGTCTTCGTTGCCTTATGGTGGTATCCTAACCAGCAAGAATACGACGAAAACCGGTTATACAGTGAGAAATGCTTTGAACTACGTGGCGATGTTTGGAGGTGTGCATGATATTAATATTTATGTAGGTTCGGAATTAAGAGGGAACAAGTATAGTGGTACTAGTGTAACGGGATATGGTTGGACGCCTGAATTTGGAGAACGTTTTATGCCGATTTATACGGATAGATTTACACAAAATTATGCAGCGAAAGGGAAATTACTTCCCACGAATACGAATACTATATCCCGAGTGGCCTCTTTCTTTGGAACAGCTAGCTATACTTATGACAACCGCTATGTTTTGAATTTTAATATCCGTTCCGATGGAGCGAATAAATTTGGTAGTAATCCCAAATATAGATGGTTACCTACATGGTCTGTTGCCGGTAAATGGACGTTGACCAATGAAAGCTTTTTATCTGCTTTTGCTGATAAAGGACATTTCGTTTCGATTCGCGGTAGTTATGGGGTCCAAGGAAACATTCACGATGATTCAACGCCTAATTTGATATTGGAAATCGGTGATCGTAACGAAACGAGTACTTTGGATCAATCGACTATTTATCGTTTGCCTAATCCTGATTTACGTTGGGAAAAGACCTCTTCTTGGAACGTTGCGGTAGATTTTTCTTTCTGGTCAGGAAGATTATCCGGAAGTGTGGATGTATACAAAAAACATACGGATGATTTGATTATTGATAAGACTGTAGCAGCATCCAATGGTAAACAGCACTTGTATATCAATGCTGGTCAGATGAACAACACTGGTGTGGAGGGTAATTTGAGCGTTGGTCTATTGAAAAGTAAATTATTTGACTGGAACTTTAATGTGAACTTTGGAAGAAATACGAACGAAGTGATATTGGCAAATGATAATTTGTACAATGATTTGGAGAAGATCACTGAAATGTTGAATGGAAATCTGGCCGTGGAAGGAGAGAAATTAGGCATGATGTATTCATTTGCTTATGCTGGGTTGTCTGCCGATAATGGTTATCCTCTATTTTATGGGAAAGATGGTAAAAAATATCATGGTGGAGATCCGACAATGATGAAATTAGTTAAGAGTGGTTCCATTAATCCGGATTTATCAGGTGGTTTTGATACTCAATTGACATTTAAAAAACGTTTGTCTCTGACGATCGGTTTCGCTTACAGTATTGGAGGGGTGAAACGTTTACCGGACGTGTATGATGATAATTCCAAAGTATTCGATCCGTTATCAAATGTTTCTACAGATTGGAAGAAACGTTGGAGAAAATCTGGGGATGAATTAAAGACTGACATTCCCGCTCTTTATAATTCTGAGTTCGCAAATAATTTCAGATATGAGGGATTAATGAATTATGTTGATGATGAGGATGGTCGAAAAGCAGTAGAACAGTGTACCTATTATTATGACAAATCTGATCATCGGGTTGCTAAAGCAGATTATTTACGTTTGCGTTTAATTGGTTTAAGCTATGCAATGCCGGAAGAATTGGTTAAAAAAATAGGTGTTTCTTCCATGATGCTACGTTTTCAGGCGACCAATTTGCATGTATGGGCCAGTAAGAAATGGCAAGGCTTAGATCCTGAAACTCCGGATGCTAATATTCCGGTATTACCTGCTTATAGTTTTGGAATAAATGTTTCATTCTAAGAAATTTGAATATATGAAGAATAATATTTTTAGATATAGCGGAAAGATATTGTTGGGAGCGTTAATTGCTACAGGATGTAGTGATTATTTGAAAGAAGATTCCGGAGATTTGCTGATTCCCAAGAAAGTTGAAGAATATTCTCCGATGTTGTATGCGGAAGGTTATCCGTCGGACTTTAATGATGATGCCTCATGGTTTAAATTAATGACGGATGATGTTGAGTTAGGACGTTTGGAAATAGATTCTCTTGGAGAAGCTTATTTAGACAAAGACGGAAATGCTTTTGATGTTCTTGAGGGGGGAGAAGGAAAACAGGCTTATACTTGGAATGTGGATATAGAAGAGAAATTGACAGATAATTTCTGGAATGCTCGTTATGAGAATATTTTGGCTTGTAACATCGTGATAGATGCTCTGCCGACGATGGAGGTGCAGGATTCCGGTAAATTTAATCATTTAGCCGGGCAGGCTTATGCTTTAAGAGCTTATAATTACTGGTGTTTGGTAAACACCTATGCTGCTCCTTATGCAGAGGAGAATTTGGAGAAAGCTGGTGTTATTCTTCGTACGACGCCGCAAGTGGATATACAGGCTCGTAAACGGTCAACTCTTCGTGAAACTTATAAATTGATAAACGAGGATATTGAAAAAGCGGAGAAATATATGGAAATAAGTACGGCTGCGGACAACATTCATTTATTAACACAGCCTGCCGTGTGGTTATTAGGGTCCAGAATTGCGCTTTTCCAAGAGAATTGGGATGAAGTGATTCGTTTAGGAGAATTGTTCATGGAGAATAATTCAGAGGTTTATGATTTGAATTCGGTTGATCCTGAGTTACTTACTAATACAAATGACAGTAAAGGCTTTTGCATGATGGATGGGTTGGTTAATCCGGAAATTGTATTTACATTCGGTAATTCATCATATTCTTATGATTTCTTGGCTATTACGATGTCTGGATATATGTATGGATTGGGATTCCGGCCATCACAGGAGGCTGAGAATTCATTGCTGAAATCATATGACGAGGGGGATTTACGTTTGCAGGCTTATTTTAAATCGGATAAACCGGGAGAGACAGATAAATGGGGTTTTTATACGGAAATTACCTATAACTATCAATATCCGATTAAATATCGAAGAAGATATAGTACCGGGGCCGAGAAACCGAATGAAAAGTTGTTTCATGAAAATTGGCGGAGCGTTGAAGTATTGTTAAATCTAGCGGAGGCTTATGTTCGGAAGAGTAATGCGATAGACCAGCAGGCTATTGATTTGCTAAATTCATTACGCCGTGGACGTATCAGTACGGATAAGTATGTTGACAAACAAATGGCTGATTTTAAAAATAGTGATGATTTGCTTAAATTCATATGGGCAGAACGCCGTCGGGAACTATGTTTTGAAGAGGCTATGCGTTTCTGGGATTTGCGTCGTCAGGGAATGCCGGAAATCGAACACCGATGGTATACTTCTTGGAATAATTACGAAACTTATACCTTGAGGCAAGGTAGTCCGAATTATGTGCTTGGTATTCCTTCTTCAGAATTGACATACAATACAGATTGTGTTGATAATGCCCGTGAAGTGATTAATGCGGAGTAACGATTTATCTTTTAAAATGATTGATTATGAAAAAAAGTTTAAATATATATCTGATATCTGTCATATTACTTATTTCAGCCTGTTCTGAAAAATTGACCCCGAATCCGGATTTAGGAGGACCATTATATGGATTAACTAAAGGCGAACCTGGTTCATTGGAAGAATTGATTTATAACACATGGGAATTTTGTGGAGTGTATTATCTATATGATTATAGTGAATATGCTTTTCAAACCGCTAACTGGACCGGGGGTGTTAATAGATGGTATACTCCTGTAAAGGAGGAAAACCGGGAACTGGTGAGAACGGTTGTAAATAAATTGCAAGATGAGGTGTTTGCCGGGATGGATGGGGATTACATTCGGAGAAATTGGTTTATACGGGTATTCTTATGTGATTCTTTGTGTGATAATTCTTCGTATGATCCGGATGACTTGGTTGAAACTTATTTGGAGCGTGAGGATATGTTGATTATCCCTAATTTGGGAGAAGTAATGAAAGCTTACACGGATGAGGATTGGACGTCATGGAAAAAGGAGTTTTCTGATCTGTTGATTTCACGCTTGTATTTAGGAGCAACAGAGGAACCGACGGATTTCTTCAACTCAAGATTGAAGAAAGCAAACGGGAAAGATGATGCGACAGCAATATATGCGACAGCTTGGTTAGAGGATCCTGATGGTAAATATACGGATTGTGTTTATACTTTCCGTACGAACGGGTATTGGAATAGTTCTCCTGCAGAAACAGTCTTAATTCCTAAGCGACAAGTTGATGTTGCTGACTATATCAGTAATTTGACTACAACACCTAAAGCAGAATTAGACTACACCTTTGAACATTTTCCTAAAATGCTGGAGCGTACAATTGACATCGTTCCATATTTGACGGATGTACTTGGATTGGATATCGTTGCCATGCAAAATGCTGCTTGCCCCGATGATCCGGTGGAGGCTGATTATTTTAAGAATCTACAAGAATGATTCGTCTGTATAATATAAGAGATATGTTGAGAAAGACAATCATGATATTGGTTTGTGTCGGATGCTGCTTAGCAGCATCTGCACAAACTGACCTAGAAAGTTTGAAAGAGAAATACACGGTAAACAAGCGTGACATTAAGGTCGTGAAGGAATACGTGGAGGCCTTGGAGGATGCGAGAAAGGGAAAAGAGACAGAACAGGTGATAAAGGAATATATGTCTCGGTGTCCGGTGTTGCAGGTGGAAGATAAGGATACTTACTTGCTATTAAATAAATATGTATTTGCAGACCCTTATTCCAATGTTTTTGAGTATGGCATTTATGCTGTGAAAAAAATGAAATGGGATCGGGAAGAAAGTTCCGCTCCGGAGGATAAGGCTGCACGTTTGAAGAGACTTTTCAAAGGATTGGGAAGTGGGGTTAGTGGGGATAATGAGATTGATAAGAGATATGAGGTATTGATGGTGTTGAGTCGAAATTTGAACAAAGAGATCGAGAAACAATGCGAGCCTCATTTCCAGGATGAACGGTATGTTTGGCCATTGTATGATTCATTAAAACTGGAACGATTGACGTATCTGGTAAATAAAGGGCAATTATTGGGACAGGATGGAATGCGTTTAAAACTCGCTATTATTAAAGCTTTGCATACAGGAGATAACGAACAGGTGTTTCGAGACTTGGAAGTAGCTGCGAACTTGCACATGACAGATGTTCGGGGTGAATATATTGTAGCAGTTTTGACCCTCCTTTCTGAAAGAAATTTGAATAAGAATTTAATTGACAGCGTCTTGTCATTCGTGTTGAGGATAAGTGAACAGGAGAAGGCGGAGGGTGGTTCGACCAATTATTATAACTTGTTAGGTCGTTTGTATGCTCTTGTGGGCGATAGGAGTAACGCTGATAAATATAAAAAGATGGGGGATGCCATAGAAGCGGAGCGGATGGAACGGTATAAGGATTTGTTTAAAGCAACTCAGTCTAATTAATCTGGAAATATGATGAAAAAACGGATAGTTGTAATGTTTGCCGTTTGGCTGTTTACGACTTGTAATTTATTGGAGGTAAAAGCTCAACAGGTTCGTGACTATGTGGTTGTTACCTCGAAAAAGGTTCAGGCTGACGGGGAATGGATGAAAGTGGTAAAGACTTTAGCTAAAAGACATAAAGCAACCGTGTTATATTACGACAAACAGCCGCGAGAACTGTTGGCGGAGTTACGGCGTTTAACTCCCCGTTACGTGGCAGTGGTGGAAAAACCGGAAAACCTCAATCGGGAGTTTGTCATGGAAGGGCATCGTTTGAGTCGGGAAATAGATGATGATATTTATGCGGATTACTTGTGGGGAATTATCACGGGGTATTCAGCTACAGATGCTATGCGAATGGTCGAGGGGAGCGCTAAACCTTTTGTGATTCATACAGCATTGAACACGACGGCAGAATTGAGCGATGGAAAATATTTTGATCGTTTTGCATTTATGAATGACGGGGGAACACCCGGCGGTTGGGGCGAGAAGACAACCCGCAACGGGGAAGTGAAGAATGAGCAGATCAATAAATGGGAAATACTGAATAAATGGGTGGAGAAATATAAAGAAATTGATCCCGATTTGCTGGTAACCTCTTCACACGCAACCGAGAAAAATCTTGAAATGCCATTTACGGTTGGTAATCTGAAACCACGGGGAGGGCGGTTGTATGCCGACTTCATGACTCCTGAGTTTTTGGAAGGGACGGCTCACCCGAGAGTTTATTTTGCGGCGGGTAACTGTCTGATCGGGAATATTGACAATGACCCGGAGAGTATGGCTGTGGCTTGGTTGAGCGGAATGGATGCAACTTCCATGGTGGGATATGTCGTTACAACTTGGTATGGCCGGAACGGTTGGGGAGGTTTGAAATACTGGGTTGCCAATGCCGGGCGGTTGACCTTGGCGCAGGCCGTTTATCTGAACCAGCAGGATATGTTGAGGACGGAAAACGAGTGGCATCCGAAAATGTTGACCGTAAATTATCCTTTTTCGGAAATAGATTTTGGGGAGAGGGAGATGTTTGAAAAACAATTCAAGGCGGTGACGGGTCAGCAGCCGACGAAAGACCAGATGGGATTTGTACATGACCGGGATGTAGTTGTTTTGTATGGCGATCCGGCTTGGGATGTAAAGATGCAAAATCCGAAACCATTAGGATACAGTGTAGATTTCAAGATAAAAGGGAAACAATGTTTCGTGACGATCACGACCAATGAATATTTTGACGGGGGATTGATGAGAGGAGGAAAATTGAAACAGGAACACGTGACGGATATTCCGTTTGCCTATTATTTCCCGAAACGTGTAAATAACCCGTGTTTGGCGGGGGGACAGAAATGGGAAGTTGCCGTGGCAGAGGATTTCTTGTTGCTTTATAATTGTGATTTTGAGAGAAATAAAAAATATACAATAGTATTGGACATAAACTAAAGGGATTGTAAGATGAAAAAATTAGTATTGTTAGTGACGATTTTAATCACTGGTTTAACCGTGTTTTCACAGGGGATCGACTTCCAAAAGGGGCGTTATGCAGAGGTGCTGGAAATGGCGAAAAAACAGAATAAACTGGTATTTATAGATATATATACCTCATGGTGTGGACCTTGTAAGCACATGGCGGATAATGTATTCCCGCAAGCTAAAGTCGGCGAATATTATAACGCTCATTTCTTGAATTTGCAATTAGATGCAGAAAAGAGTGAAGACGGGAAAATGGTTGCGAAAACATTTGGAGTATCTGCTTATCCCACGTTCCTTTTTGTTAATGGGGACGGGGAATTGGTTTATCGTTTCCTGGGCGGTAAAACCGTGGATATGTTTATCAAGGAAGGCGAGAAGGCCGTGGATGCGTTTGCCGCACAACCGGAATTGAAGAAATACATGAAAAAATACGAGGAAGGCAACCGGGATAAAGAATTTTTGAATCAGTATTTTATATTGAAAGACAAATCCGGATTGGATTGTAGCGATGTATTACTTGATTATTTTGCATTGGTGGACGATGCTCATTTATTGGATTCTGTCAATGTTCCTCGTATTGCCAAAATCACGGTTTTCGACAAGAAATTAGCAAACCGCTTGGTGGATGCGGCTTGTGCGGAGGCTGTCAATCCGGCGAAGGACAAAAAACATTCTACTGCCGTGAATAAAGCGATTTGTACTTTCTTGAGTGCTAGCGTTCAAAAGACGGCACAAGCCGATCAAGAGGAAAACTTTGAGGAAGTGCTGGCTTTGAAAGATCGTTTATTTAAGGCGACGGGAGGTAAGGATAGTGCCACGGCGGCTTCATTGGGGGGAGGAAATATCTATATCCCTTCTGAATTACTACGTTTAAATTATTATTCGGCTAAAAAGAAACTGGATAAGTTTAATCAGCTTTTTATCAGTTATATAGCGGAACTTCAGAAAAAATATGAGGAAACTCATAAGGAGAAAATTGCCATGCTAAAGGCCATGGAGGCTAAGTTGAAAGAGGCAAAAGAAAGTGGGAATGAAGAGGAATATCAGGCAGCAAGAAAATTGAACGCGATGATGTTCGCTTTTTCAAGTATCGATGATTACTATACTTCAACGAGTATGGTTGAGAACGTGGAACGTTACGAGGAGATATATACAGGAGAGAAAGATGCGGCATACAAGGATCGGGTTGCCGGTTGGTACGTGTTTTTACATCAGTTGAGCCCTTCCGCAAAGACGGCGGCATACGTGGCCGATAAGTTATTAGCCTTGGACAAAAAGGAACAAGCGAAAGAAGTTTTGACCTTGGGATTGAAAGATGGAAGTTCTGCGGCCGGGGTCGAAGAGAGTGACGTGAAAGCTTGTCAGGCAAAATTGGATGAATTAAAATAATAGCATATTTGTAAATAGGATTGATTATGAAAAAGATTGGATTTATAGTACAATTTTTATGTTTGGCCTTGTTTTCGTTCGGGCAGTCGGCCGGAGACGGGATTCGTTTTATCGAAGGCGAGAAATGGGAAAATGTCTTGAAAATGGCTCAAGAGCAGGACAAATATATCTTTATGGATTGCTATACCTCTTGGTGTGGCCCGTGCAAGGCTTTAGCCAAAGATATTTTTACTCGCAAAGACGTGGGCGACTTTTTTAACGCGAATTTCATCAACGTGAAATACGATATGGAAAAGGGTGTGGGGAAAGATCTGTATAAACAATATAAATCCAATATTATTGGTTTCCCGACACTCTTGTTAATTAATAAGGAAGGAAAAGTTATGCATCAAATGGCGGGATTCCAAGAGGCAGATGTATTGATTGCCGGGATGAAAGCGGGTAAGGAAGGTAAAAGTTTGTTTGCTTGTCGTGATAGGTACGAGGCAGGAGAACGGGACTTGGCGTTTCTGAAAGAATATGTTGCCGCGTTGGAAGGAGCCTTCTTGAAAGATGACATCGAGAAAATCGTACTTGATTACATGAATACGATACCTGTGGAAAAATTGCAGGAAAAAGAAATCTGGGATTTTGTGGGGGCTTTTATCAAAAACCCTTATTCTCCGCAATTTGACTACGTGATTTTCAATATAGACCGTTTGGCTCATAAAGTGAAATTTGATCGCTATAACGTGGAGAGACAATTAAGTTGGGCGCTGGAAAAAGCAGTAGATCGAGTGGTTGAAATTAAATTTGATGAGAATGGGGTTCCCTTGCGTTTGGTTGCCGAGCAAGGAAAAATAGATACTTTGTTACGTTTGATTGACCGCGGGAATTTGAAACGTGCAGAAACGTATCGTGCCAAAATAAAGATTTATGAATTGGAGTTGGCTCAAAAGTGGAATGAAGTATACGAAAGCCAGATGATGTATCGTGACATCAAGGCTTTGGGTTATTCTGATCGTGATTTGGATGAAACGGCTCGATACCTTGTGGCATATTGTCAAGATAAGGGCATAATAGAGAAGTACTTGGTTTTAATTGAAGGTTTGCAGAAAGAAGAAGATAAGGGAAGTGCTAAACTAAAATCTAATTATTACGGAACTCTTTCTGTTTTGCATGCTAAACTTGGCAATAATGCAAAGGCAAAAGAATTCAAAAAGATGGACGAGAAAATCAGAGCCGAGAAAGCGAAAGAGTTCGAGTCATTTTTGAAAAAATCAGAATAAATATAAACGATACTTGATTTAAAAATGTTAAAATAATTCCGGAAGTATGAGAAAAATTATCAGTGGATTATTGATAGGCTTGTTGTTCATGGGGTGTGCCAAACAAGAGACAACTTATACCATTCAAGGAGAGTGGGAAGGTGGAGATGGAAAAGTAGTCTATTTAAAAAAGGACTTGGGAGACAAAAAATATGAGATATTGGATTCCGCTATCGTGGCAAACGGTAGTTTTAAAATGCAAAAGCCGCTTGGAGACGTGGATGAGCGGATTTTGGAAATAAATGGTAGTACGAATATCGTTATTTTGGACTCTATTCCAATTCATGTAAAATGCATAACCGTGAAAAAAACGGTCAAGGGAAAAGAGATTGAGAATGTCAGAGCAGAAATATCGGGGAGCGTGGAGCAGGATATTTTTAAAACAATGCTGTTAGCACAGCGGGATGAGATGTTGATGATGCTGGGACTTTCCTTCATGGGTAGAGATGAGAATACGAGTGCTGCCATGCAGGACTCTTTAATACAGATGTATACGGCTATGAAGGAGAAAACCGTGCGGACGATTGACAGCTTGGTTACAAATTATCCCGATTGCCATGCAACTGCGTTGATTATTAATAATTTCGTGATCAAGGATAGAGATTTGGCGGAAGTTGAAAAAATGTATGAAGGTTTGACTCCCCGTATCAAAAATGCTTATTTAGGACGTAAATTGAAAACATCAATAGATAATATTAAAAAAACATCCATCGGTAGTGTTGCCCCGGATTTCACCTTACAAGCTCCGGACGGAAAGGATGTTTCTTTATCTGATTATCGTGGGAAGATCGTTTTGCTTGATTTCTGGGCATCCTGGTGCGGTCCTTGCTTGCGTGAAGTTCCCAATGTGAAGAAAGTATATGACAAGTTTCATGATAAAGGATTTGAAATACTGAGCGTGTCACTGGATGATAAAAAGGATAATTGGGTAAATGCGATTGAAAAGAACGATTTGAATTGGGGACATGTTTCTTCCTTGAAGGGATGGAGTTGTCCGGTGGCAAAATTGTATAACGTGAGCGGGGTTCCGGCTATGTTATTGATTGACAAGGAAGGGAAAATTGTCGCTACCAAATTGCGGGGAGATCTGTTGATGGAAAAAGTTGCAGAACAATTTGGAGAATAACGATTGATAGAAATAATGAGAAGAATATTTTTAACAATAGTCGTTTTGCTTTTCTCATGGAATGTTTTTTCACAGGGGATTCAGTTCGAAACCGGTAGCTGGAAAGAGGTTTTACAGAAAGCAAAACAGGAGAATAAACTGATCTTTGTAGACCTGTACACGACGTGGTGCGGTCCTTGTAAGAAAATGGCTGCGGAGACTTTTCCCCAGCAGGCTGTGGGGGATTACTTCAACAAAAATTTCGTCAATTACAAGATTGACGCAGAGAAAGGTGAAGGACCGGAACTAGCGGGTAAGTACGAGGTTTCGGCTTACCCGACGTTGGTTTTCGTGAATGCTGCAGGCGAGTTGGTGTATAAGTTTATGGGAGTCCGTACGGCCGATAAGCTTATCGCTGAAGGAGAGAAAGCTGTGCGTTTGTATGCGCTGGCTCCCCGTATCGCGGCAATGGAGAAAGGATACGAACAAGGAAAACGGGGAAAAGTTTTCCTTGGAGAGTATTATGCTTTATTGAAAGAGTCCGGGGCAGGCGGTGGCATTGTCCTGAACGAGTACTTGAAATGCCTCTCTGATGGGGAGTTGTTGTTGGAGGAGAACGTGAGTAATATAGGTAATATTTCTATTTTTGATCCGGTTCTTTTTGATCGTTTGGTGAAGGGCATCAAGAAGGTCGAGGGCGAAAACAAGAAGTTGGGTAATTGTTTGAATGCATCCGTGATGAAGAGCTTGAGCGCTTGTTTTGCCACTTGCGTGAAAGAGAAGGATGAAAAGGCGTTAGAAGGAATTCTTGGCGTGAAGGCCGGGTTGGGAAATCTGGAGAATGGAATGTCTGCCATGATGGGTGGCGGTAAATCTTATCTTCCGGCAGAGCAGTTGCGTTTGGATTTCTATTCGAACAACCGTCTGGACGATAAATTCAAGACGTTGATGAACGAGTATATGATTGCCCAGCAGCAAGAGAATAGCATTGATTCCCTGAGAAAAACGGAAGAGATAACAAACCAGCATTTTAAGATGCTGATTGATTCAGCTAAAATGAAGAATGATTCAACCGCGATTGTGAGTATAAAGAAGACGATGGGTATGGCGAGTTTGTTTGGCGGGGTGAAGTATAAACTATTGTCCTCTTTCGTGATCAGTGCTACCCGTCATTACTGGAAGATTACCGATCAGCAGAATGTAGGAGAGAAAAAGAAATGTATCGATTGGGTAAATTATGCTTATCAGTTGGATCGAACTCCGGCGACGGCTTGGGGATGTGCGGATCTCATGGAAGAGATCGGGGACAAACAGGGGGCGAAGAGGCTCTTGATTGATGTGTTGGAAGTTATTAAAAATAACTCGCTAAGTGATGCAGAACCGAAGGATATTCAATCTGTAAAGGAACGTGTGGAAAAAATGTAGCATGTGTTTTATTTGAAATAGGCTATTGTAGTATAGTACAGAACTGCCCCCAAAAAGTGAACAAAAAACTTTCAGGGGCAGTTTGTTTTTGAGCCAATTTTAGTGTCAGATGAGAATAACGAAATTGGCTTAATGCTGGCATAGATTTACTTGGGGTTACGGTAAACTTTTTCAGGACGAGACACGTTGCATATTCGATGTACTTAGGGGTTAAAGACGTATCAATTTCGAATCAAAGACGTATCAAAGACGTTCACGAACGTCTTTGATACGTCTTTGATAGATTTTTAATCTTTGATTATCTGGTAATTACCTTAAGTGTTCATCCTTTCTTTATTTGATAACGGGGGTAATACATATTGTCGTTATGATCGATTATTTTATTGGGTACGATTTATTTGTTGAGGGAAATATTTTTTTGGGTATTTTTGCCTGAAAATAGAAGAATGAGAGAAGTGTTATTAGAAACGGGACGGTTGGTTCTAAGAAAGTTAGAACAAGGTGATTTTGACGAGGTGTGTAAATTGTTGCAGGACCCCGTGGTGATGTATGCTTACGAGGGCGCTTTTAGCGATCAGGAAGTTCAGGCATGGTTGGATAAGATGTTTCGGCGGTACGAGGATGACGGTTTTGCCCTGTGGGCGGTCATCGAGAAAAGCAGTGGCGAGCTTATCGGGCAATGTGGTATCACGTACCAGGAATATAATGGGGGCAGGGTTCCGGAAGTCGGTTATTTATTCCGAAAAGAGTTTTGGCATAAAGGATTTGCCACAGAGGCGGCCATTGCTTGTAAGGAGTACGCTTTTCAAGAGTTGAATTTTGACGAGGTTTATTCCATTATTCGGGATTCGAACGTGGCATCCCAAAACGTGGCTCGGCGGAATGGAATGGTGGAGGTCGATACTCTTGTCAAACACTACCGGGGTGTCGAGATGCCACATATCGTTTTTAGGGTATCGAGAGGGAATAATTTTAAAAAGTGATTAGAGTTTTCTGGATAAAATAAAAGGAGTTAGTGATTACTAACTCCTTAATATTCCGTGTACTCGAGGCGGGACTTGAACCCGCACAGCCGCAATGGCCACGGGATTTTAAGTCCCGCGTGTCTACCGATTCCACCACTCGAGCAACTTGGAGCGAAAAACGGGACTCGAACCCGCGACCCTAACCTTGGCAAGGTTATGCTCTACCAACTGAGCTATTTTCGCATGATTGCTTGCAAAATTTTCAAGGAACGCTTTCCTTTTTTGCGATTGCAAATATAGAGCATTTTTTGTTTTCAGCAAAGGGTTTGATAAGAAAATGCAAAGGATTTTTTAAATTCATTTCTTGAAAACTGTTTTTCATGCAGTTACTAAAGGGGAAAAGAGGTGAATGTTGGAGAACGGGAGGGCGAATGGGGGCTAGTGGAGATGTGATTTTGCGATTTTTTTTTAGAAATGGGTTGTTCTCGGGTGTAGAATGATTATATTTGTCAAGTTTTTAAGACAGAAAAAATGTCGCGGACAGAAAGTAGAAAGGGAAAAAGTGCTTATTTTGTTCCCACAATCAGTATTTCTTTGGTATTGATTGTGGTCGGTATGCTTGTATTTATTTTATTAAATGCTCGGGCGGTTTCGGATCACGTGAAACGGAATATCGGTTTTGCCGTGATCGTGAAGGATAACACGAATGAGGTGGAGATCAAGCGGGTGCAAAAGATTTTGGATACCCAACCTTACGTTTACACTTCGAAGTATATTACCAAAGAACAGGCGGCGAAGTCTTTCAAGAAAGAGATGGGAGAGGATTTTGAACGGATATTGGGAGCTAATCCTTTGTTGCCTTCCATTGAGATCAAATTGAATCCGGCATATGCGAATAACGATTCGCTGGCGATGATAGAGAAAGGATTAGCAAGATTTGATATTATTCACGAGGTATATTACCAGAAATCCATGATCGAGAGTATTAACGAGAACATACGGCGGATCACAATTATATTTTTGATTGTCGGGGCGGTGTTGGTGTTGATTTCGTTCACGTTGATTCGTAACATGATTCATTTGGCGGTTTACTCGCAGCGACTGTTGATCAAGACGATGCAGTTGGTGGGGGCTACTCCGTTTTTTATATGCAAGCCTTTCGTGTACGGGAGTATGTGGAGAGGGTTCTTCGGGGCTCTGATCGCTAACTTGGTGTTGCTGGGTGCGATATTTTTCGTGCAGGAGAATGTGGGGAACGTGATTAATATCATGCGGCAGGACGTGATCCTGTTGATGGTGGGTTTCGTGATCCTTTCCGGGGTGGTGTTGTCATTTTTCTCGGCTTGGTTCTCGGTACGTCGTTATTTGCGGCGGGATTTGAATGATTTATACGTGTAAATAAAAATATATGGCAAGAATTTTAAACGAAAAAAAAGACGGTTTTCCTATACCGAAGGATAATTACAAGATGATCCTGATCGGTTTCGGGATCGTTATAGTGGGTTTCCTCTTGATGATGGGAGGGGGAGCGGATTCGCCCGATACATTTAATTATGACATTTTTAGTTTTCGCCGGATCACGTTAGCGCCCATCGTGGTGTTATTCGGTTTTGGTTTCGTTTTCTGGGGTATCATGCGGAAACCCAAAACGAAGGGAGAGGAGAAAAATTAAATATTAATGTAATTGAATATTGACGTGCGTGCATTCTCAATTTTCAATTCTCAATTTTCAATTCATAGATGGAGTGGTTTGAGGCATTGGTGCTTGGTATCATCCAAGGACTTACAGAATTTTTGCCGGTGAGTAGTTCCGGGCATTTACAGATTTTTAGTGCTCTTTTCGGGTTAGAAGGAGAGGAGAATCTAACGTTTGCCGTGGCAGTTCATGCTGCGACGGTTTGTAGTACGATCGTGATTTTGTGGAAGGAAGTGTCCGTGTTGTTCAAGGGCTTTTTCACATTCAAGTATAATGACGAGATGGCCTACGTGCTAAAGATATTTCTTTCCATGATACCGGTGGCTATCGTGGGATTTTGTTTCAAGGATTACGTGGAGGCGTTATTTGGTTCGGGATTGACGGTCGTGGGGTGTATGTTGCTGGTAACGGCGGTGTTGTTGTCGTTCGCTTATTACGCTAAACCTCGGCTGAAAGAGAAAATCTCGTATCGGGATGCGTTCGTGATCGGATTGGCGCAAGCATGTGCCGTGTTACCCGGTTTGTCTCGTTCCGGTTCGACTATTGCTACCGGGATTTTGTTGGGTAACAAGAAGGAGGCGGTGGCCAAGTTCTCTTTTTTGATGGTATTGATTCCTATTCTGGGGGAGGCTTTTCTGGATCTGATGAAAGGCGGGTTCTCGGCAGAGGCAAGCGGTATTTCGACTGTGTCGCTGTTGGTGGGATTCGCTGCAGCTTTTATCTCGGGATGTATTGCTTGTCGCTGGATGATTAATATCGTGAAAAAGGGTAAGTTGATTTGGTTCGCTCTTTATTGCGCTATTGCGGGTATATTGACGATTGTTTTAGGATAATGAGCAAGTGGGGTAATATTTTTTTTAGAGAAGGAGAGGATTTTCGGGCAGGGGCGGTGTTCGTGGTCGATAAGCCATTGCGCTGGACGTCGTTTGATGTGGTGAACAAAGTTCGTATTTGCTTGAGAAAAGGATACGGGAAGATAAAAGTGGGGCACGCAGGGACATTGGATCCTTTGGCATCAGGCGTGGTGATTATTTGTGTGGGGAAGGAGACAAAGAAGATCGAGGAGTATATGGGGCAGGAGAAAGAGTACGTGGCGGAAATTACTTTCGGACATACGACTCCTTCTTATGATTTGGAGACATCTTTTGACGAAGAGTTTTCGTATGAACAAGTGGATAGAGCCTGTTTGGAGCGGGCGGTCCAGCAGTTTATCGGGGAGATTGAACAGTTCCCGCCTTCTTATTCGGCCGTCCGTGTTGACGGGGTCCGGGCGTACGAGATGGCTCGCCGAGGGGACGAGGTGGAGATGAAGAGCCGGAAGGTGATGGTTCGGGAGATTGAAATATTGAAAGTGGAACTTCCAATAGTGGAACTCCGGATCGTGTGTAGCAAGGGGACGTACATCCGTTCGCTGGCTCATGATCTGGGAAAAGCCTGCGGGAGCGGTTCGCATCTGTCAGCTCTAAGAAGAACCCGTGTAGGAGACTTCCGGGTGGAAGATGGGTTTAAAATGGATGAAATTATTGGAGTTTTACAGGAAAATTTGTAATTTAGCAAGATTTGATTAATATATAAACATTATTCAACATGAAATTATCTAAGTTTAAATATAAGTTGCCGCCGGAGTTGATCGCGTTACATCCGACGCCTAACCGGGATGAAGCCCGGTTGATGGTTCTGGATCGGAAAACCGGGAAGATTGAACACAAGGTATTTAAAGATGTGATTGATTATTTTGATGAAAAGGATGTGTTCGTTTTTAACGATTCCAAGGTGTTCCCGGCGAGGTTATATGGAAACAAGGAAAAAACCGGGGCGGAGATCGAGGTGTTTTTGCTGAGAGAGTTGAACCCGGAATTGCGTATCTGGGATGTACTGGTTGATCCGGCTCGGAAAATACGTATCGGGAATAAGTTGTATTTCGGGGAAGATGATAGCATGGTGGCAGAGGTCATTGATAATACCACTTCTCGCGGGAGAACTTTACGTTTCTTGTTCGATGGTGAATATGACGAGTTCAAGAAGGAATTGTATGCGTTGGGCGAAACCCCACTTCCTCGTTTTATTAACCGGAAGGTGGAACCGGAGGATGCCGAGAATTACCAAACTATTTTTGCCCGGCATGAAGGTGCGGTGGCAGCCCCGACTGCGGGTATGCATTTTAGCCGCGAGTTGATGAAACGGATGGAGATTAAGGGGATTGATTTCGCTTATATCACGTTACACGTCGGTTTGGGGAACTTCCGGGAGGTGGATGTAGAGGATTTGACGAAACACAAGATGGATTCGGAACAAATCTTCGTGACACCGGAAACCGTGAAGATCGTGAATGACGCAAAAGATGAAAAGCATAAAATTTGTGCCGTGGGTACGACGGTGGTACGTACGTTGGAGAGCTGTGTGACCACGAAAGGACGGTTGACGGAGTTTGAAGGGTGGACGAACAAGTTTATCTTTCCCCCGTATGATTTCAGCGTGCCGGATGCTTTCATTTCCAATTTTCATTTGCCTTATTCAACGTTATTGATGATGGTGGCGGCCTTCGGTGGGTATGAACACGTCATGGAAGCGTATAATCAGGCGGTTAAGGAGAAATATCGTTTTGGTACTTATGGCGATGCCATGCTTATCATTTAAAATATAGAACCTGAGGGTTGAAGACGGTATGCTGAAAGGTATGCCGTTTTTTTGATAAAGGGACAAAGATTTGGAAGCAAAAGAGTTATTAGATTTATTTCAAGATCATCCTGTCGTTCAGAAAATTGCCAATCGGCTGCGTAAGCAGACGAGGACAAAGATAAAGTTGGAGAACGGGATCGGTTCGCTCGTGGCTTTTATTGCGGCCGCTGTGGGACGGGAAATGAAGGGATTACAGCTTTTCGTGTTGAACGACAAGGAGGAGGCTGCTTATTTCTACAATGATTTGTTGACGTTTTATGACGAGGAGAACGTGCGTTTTCTGCCTTCCTCGTTTCGGCGTTCCGGTAATTTTGAAGATAAAGATAACGATTCAATCCTGGTTCGAACAGAGGTGTTGAATGCCTTGACGGCAAAGGAGGTAGGGATGGTGGTCACTTACACGGAGGCGATGGCCGAGAAGGTGGTGAGCAAGAAGATGTTGGCCGATATGTCGATGCCCGTGATCAAGGGTAACAAGCTGTCGATAACGTTTTTGGAGTCGTTGTTGGGAGAGTACGGTTTCGAACGGAATGATTTCGTGTATGAACCCGGTCAGTTTTCTATCCGGGGGAGTATCGTGGATGTTTATTCTTTTGCGGAAGAGCGTCCGGTGCGAATAGATTTTTTCGGGGATGAGGTGGAAAGTATTCGTTATTTCGATGTAGAGACACAGCTTTCCGAACAATTGATTGACAAGGTGGTGATCGTGCCCGATTTGAGCGAGTCAACGGATAAGAATGATAACGTGGGGTTGACCGAGTTTCTAGGGAAAGAGGCCACGTGGTGGATGAAAAATTCCTTGTTGATTCATGACCGCATGAATTCGTTAAAAGAGCTGGATGCCGGGGAGTTCCTGATCACGTCGGATAGTTTGTTCCGGACGATCGAGGGGAACAGTGTGGTGGAGTGGGGACCGGAGTTGTTTTTCCGGGGTGAGGTGATTCGCTTGGAAGCGGAGGTGCAACCGGCCGTGAACAAGCAGTTCGATTTGCTGGCAGAGCATTTGCTGGACAAGCAGATGGATCGCTACACGGTTTATCTTTGTTCCACGAACGATATGCAGCTCCAGCGGTTGCGGGATATTTTCTCGGATAAGGGGCATGAGGTGAATTTTGTACCCGTGGAGGGAACGATCCATGAGGGGTTCAGTGATGCCCAGATCAAGGTGTGTATTTACACGGAGCATCAGATTTTCGATCGTTACCAGAAATACCGTTTGAAGACTTCGCAGATTCGGAAAGGGCGGGAGTCCATCACGATCAGCGAGTTGCAGAACCTGCATCCAGGTGATTACGTGGTGCATATAGATCACGGGATCGGGCGTTTCGGCGGGTTGACGAAGATTGATAATGACGGGAAGATTCAGGAGGCCATACGTTTGGTATATAAGAATAATTCCGAATTGTACGTGAGTCTCCATTCATTGCATAAAATTTCCAAGTACAAGGGGAAGGACGGTGAACCGCCAACCGTGAGTAAGTTGGGCGGGGAGGCTTGGAATAAATTAAAACAGCGAACCAAGTCGAGGGTAAAGGATATTGCCCGGGAGTTAATAGCCCTGTATGCCAAACGCAGGCGGGAGGAGGCTTATGCATTCTCGAAAGATAGTTTCTTGCAGGACGAGATGGAGGCATCCTTTATGTACGAGGAAACGCCGGATCAGATGAAGGCGATCGAGGCGGTGAAAGCGGACATGGAGAGTCCTCACGTGATGGATCGTCTGGTTTGCGGGGACGTGGGATTCGGAAAAACGGAAGTCGCTATTCGTGCGGCATTCAAGGCAGTGGCTGATAGTAAACAGGTGGCCGTGTTAGTGCCGACGACGGTTTTGGCTTATCAACATTATAATACTTTCAAGAAACGCCTGGAGGGGATGCCTTGC
This sequence comes from Butyricimonas sp. BSD2780061689_150309_C8, assembly GCF_015560935.1. Taxonomy (NCBI): domain Bacteria; kingdom Pseudomonadati; phylum Bacteroidota; class Bacteroidia; order Bacteroidales; family Odoribacteraceae; genus Butyricimonas; species Butyricimonas sp. BSD2780061689_150309_C8. The sequence continues at coordinate 20,242 of NZ_JADMSV010000031.1, read as the reverse complement.
CGGATCGAATATATCAGTCGGATGAAAAAGAGTGCCGATATTAAGCGGATTTTGAAAGATTTGGAAGCGGGGAAGGTGGATATTATCATCGGGACGCATCGTTTGACAAGTAATGATATAAAATTTAAGGACCTCGGTTTGCTGGTGATTGATGAGGAGCAGAAGTTTGGGGTGGCGGTGAAGGAGAAGTTGAAACGTTTGAAATTGAACGTGGATACTATTACTATGACGGCGACACCGATCCCGCGGACTCTGCAATTTTCGTTGATGGGGGCGAGGGATATGTCGATTATCCGTACGGCCCCGCCTAATCGTTACCCGATCGTGACGGAGTTACATCGTTTTGACGAGAAAGTGATTAAGGATGCGATTTCTTACGAGGTGAGCCGTGGGGGACAGGTGTTTTTTATTCATAACCGGGTGGATAATATCCGGGATATTCAATATATGATTCATCGTCTGATTCCCGGCATCAAGAGTTGCGTGGGACACGGGCAGATGAGCGGGGAGGAGTTGGAGACGGTGATGCATGATTTCGTGCGGGGAGATTACGACGTGTTGATTGCCACGACGATCGTGGAGTCGGGGTTGGATATTCCTAATGCGAATACTATTATTATTAATCAGGCCCAGAATTACGGGTTGAGTGATTTACACCAGTTGCGGGGACGGGTGGGACGTTCCAACCGGAAGGCTTTTTGTTATTTGCTGGCCCCGCCTTTGGAATTAGTGAATGCGGATGCCCGGAGGCGGTTGAAGGCGATCGAGGATTTCAGCGGCTTGGGGAGTGGGTTCAATATTGCCATGCAGGATTTGGATATTCGTGGGGCCGGGAATATTTTAGGGGGAGAGCAATCCGGTTTTATTGCAGAAGTGGGGTACGAGACCTATCAAAGAATTCTGAACGAGGCGTTAGTGGAATTGAGGGACGAGGAATTCCCCGAATTACAGAAGGAGCATCCGGATGAGCCGATGGCGTTCGCCACGGATTGCGTGATCGACACGGATTTTGCTTTGTTGATTCCCGATACTTACGTGGAGAACGTGAGCGAACGAATCCGCTTGTACCGGGAGTTGGATAATATTGCGAACGAAGAGGCTTTGCAGCGTTTCGAGATAGAGATGAAAGACCGCTTTGGCGAGATTCCGGCTCCGGTTGTCGGGTTGATGGAAGTGGTCCGAATTCGTCAGAGATGTATAGACTTGGGAATCGAGCGGTTGATGGTGAAGAATAACAAGATGATTGTTTATTTTATCAGTGATCAGAATTCGCCATTCTATGCCTCTCCCGTGTTTAGCGAGTTATTGAAATTTATACAGAAACAGGTGATCCCTTGCAAGATCAGCGAAAAGAATGATAAGTTGAGTCTGGTTTTCACGAGTATTGTCGATATTAATCGGGTATCGGAAATTACGCGGGAGATGCGGGACTTTGCTTATGGTAATAATTAAGTTATGAATCTAATTGTTGATATTGGAAATACACGAACCAAGTACGCCGTTTTTGACGAGGGCGATTGGGTGGAGTGTGGATTGGGATTACCGGAAGTATATGATCTGGCGACGACTTACCGAAAAAGCGGGAAGGAAGTAAACTTGATTTTGTCAAGCACGGGAGCTATCTCGGCGGAAGTTCGGGAAAGATTGCGTGAGGTTTCCACTTTCTTTTGTGAAGTGTCGTCGGAAATCCCCTTGCCGATACGCTTGGGATATGATACCCCGAAGACCTTGGGCGTTGACCGGATTGCCGGTTGTGTGGGCGGGGCATTCCTTTTTCCGGGTCGGGAGTTGCTGGTGATTGATTCCGGTACGGCGATCACGTATGATTTTGTCAGTGCGGACGGGGAGTTCCGGGGAGGGAATATTTCTCCGGGGCTGGGTATTCGTTTCCGAGCGCTAAACGAGTTTACTGCGAGTCTTCCGTTGGTGAAGTGTTCTATGGAACACGGGTATATCGGGAAGAACACGCATGATGCAATTTTGAACGGGGTGATGAATGGTATACTTTTTGAAGTAAGAGGGTATATAGATGAGTTGCTCCGAAATAATCCCCATGCTGCGGTAATTATAACGGGTGGCGGAAGTGAATATCTGAGAAAAACGTTGAAACGGACGGTTTTTTTTGAAGACAAGTTAGTGATCACTGGTTTAAACAGAATTTTAGAATACCAAAAAACGGTTAATTATACATGAAAAATATGTGAAACATTTCCGTTTTAAAGAAATAGTGGTAATTTTGCGATAGTCCTCACGTGGGTGGACTGGCTATGATGAAAAAAAACTTATTCGAACTAACTTAAATAAAAGGGATGACCATGAAAAAGATTGCTGTTATAGCATTTGGGATGTTTCTATTCATTCTACCGACAAAAGCGCAAACGTTGGAGTCTCAGTACGGATTGGATAGTGCGAATACCATTCTGAATGCTTCTCTGTACACGGAATACTGGAAACAGAAAAATTACGAAGAAGCGTTACCCTCTTGGAGATACGTTTTCTTGAACGCACCTGCATTTCAATTAAATACCTATATCCGGGGGGAAGATATTATTGAGTTCATGATCCAGAAGACGAAAAAGAAGGAGTATGTGGATACTTTAATGATGGTTTTCGATCGTCGTCTTCAATATATGGGAAAAAGGAGCCGTGAAGGATATGTTCTTGGGAAAAAAGGTATGGCTCAAGTGAAATATTCCAATGGGGATATTAATATGTTGAAAGCCGGGTTTGATAATTTGATGAGATCGTATGAATTGGAAGGAGAAGGTACTCCGGCACAGTTGATCCATGCCACTTTTGAAGTGGGTTGTGGGTTGGTACAACAAAATCAGTTATCTCAGGAGGAATTTATTAATTTGTACATGAAATTCTCTGATTTTGCGGACAAACGTTTGGCATCGGGTGAAAAAGGATGTGATAATTTTGCCGTATGTAAATCTGCATTGGATGCCATTTTCTTCGAGTCCGGGTATGCTGATTGTAATACATTGGCCGGTTTGTTGAATCAGAAATACGAGGCGAATAAAGATAGCTTGCCTGTTTTGAAAGAAATTTCTTCTATCTTAAGAAGACGTGAATGTACGGATTTACCGTTGTACGCCACGGTTGCCGAGAAGATTTATCAGCAGGAACCGAGTGCCGATGCTGCTTACAGTTTGGCTATGATGTTCTTTTCAAAACAAGATATTGCGAAATTCGAGCAATATTTGAAGGAGGCTATTGATAAATCAGATGATCCGAAAGCTAAAGCAGATTATAATTACAAGCTGGCACAGGTGTATTTGTCAAAGAAGAATTATCCGTCTGCCAAAAAATATGCTTTGGATGCTTTGAAGACAAACCCGAATATGGGTGATGCTTACATCACGATAGGTTTGGCTTACGCGGTAAGTAGCAATGACTATGAAGGAGACGAGTTCGACAAACGTACCGTATTCTGGGCTGCCGTGGATAAGTTTGTGAAAGCGAAACAAGTTGATCCATCAGTAGCAGGAAAGGCTAACGAATATATTGAGCGGTATTCTCCTCACTTCCCGACGAAGGACGAGGCTTTCTTCCGTGATATTACGGCAGGGAAAAGCGTGAAAGTCGGTGGATGGATTAACGAGACAACGACTGCCAGATTTAGAGATTAGATACATGACATTTCTATATCGTGCATTAAAAATAAAAAGCATTACCGTCCTTGCTTTAGGGACGGTAATGCTCTTTTCGTGTAAAACGAATATGAAGGATGTGGATGCGATTGGGAACCGGAACGGTATGCCTGAAATGTCCGGGGAGAACATGGAGTTATTTTATTCCGATTCCGCATTGCTGAAGTATAAAGTAATAACGCCCCTTTATAATAAGTATAACCAGGACGATAAGAAATATGATGAATTTCCGAAAGGGATTCATGCGGAGTTGTACGAGAAGGACGGTAGCATGGTCGGTTCCATTACCTCGAAATATGCGAAAAAATTGGAAGACGAAATGCTGTGGGAGTTGCGTAACGAGGTCGTCGTGATCAATGCCGAGGGGAAGAAGTTGGAAACCGATCTGATGTTCTGGGATATGAAAAAAGAGATCGTTTATTCCGATCGTTATTCCCGGCTTACTTCCGGGGACCAGATTATAGAAGGGAATAAAGGTTTCAAGTCGGATCAATCCTTGAAAAACCCTGTCTTTAACAAGATTACGGGGGTGGTAGAAATTGAAAATAAACCTTAAATGTCAGGATTTGTTGCCATATTGATCTGTTTGGTCTTGTCTGCATTCTTTTCGGGGATGGAAATTGCTTTTATGGCTTCCAATAAACTCCGGATAGAGATAGATAAATCGAACAAGGGTATCACGCAGAAGTTAATCGATCTTTTTGTTTCCAATTCGGGAATGTATATCACCACGATTCTGGTAGGGAATAACGTGGTGATGGTTATTTATGGTATTTTTATGTCCGATTATCTCGATCCTAGGTTGGAGGGTGTCGGGATTTCGCTGGGATTGCGAATGATTCTCGTGACGTTGATCTCGACGTTGATCATGCTGGTGACGGGAGAGTTTTTCCCGAAAGCCGTGTTCCGTCTGCGGCCGAATGTGTTTTTACGGGTATTTGCTATTCCGGTATTTTTGTTTTATATCCTGTTTTTCCCGATCTCGTATTTCTCCGTGTGGTTCGGGGGATTGTTGCTGAGGATATTTACCGGACGCAAACTGACGCATAAAGAGGAAAACCGGGCTTTTGGCAAGATAGATTTAAATAATCTGATAGAAGAGGGTGAGACCGGGGGAGAAGAAAATGAAGACGAACACGATATTAAATTGTTCCGGAATGCGTTGGATTTTTCGGAAGTGAAATTGAGGGAATGTATTGTTCCCCGTCCGGATATTGTGGCCTTGTCGATAGATGGCAGTCTGGATGAGTTGAGGGAGCTATTTGTGAAAACGGGGTTGTCCCGGATATTGATTTACCGGGATTCGATTGATAACGTGATCGGTTATGTACATTCATCCGCCTTGTTTCATCATCCCGAAACCGTGAAGAAAGCGGTGAGCAAAATATTGATTGTTCCCGAAACCATGTCGGCCTTGAGGTTGTTGAATCTTTTCACGAAGGAACAGAAAAGCGTGGCGGTCGTGGTTGATGAATTTGGGATAACGGCCGGGATGGTTACGATTGAAGATATTATGGAGGAGATATTCGGGGAGATCGAGGATGAGCATGACCGTTTGAATCTGAAAGAAGAACAGGTCGCTCCCGATGAATATATTTTCTCCGGCCGTCTTGAAGTGGATTATCTGAATGAAAAATATGATTTGAATCTTCCGGAGAACGAGGAGTACGAGACTTTGGCCGGGTTGATTCTTTATTACAATGAGGATATCCCGGAAGAAGGGGAACGGATCTCTATTGAGGATATATCTTTTGAAATCGTAAGTGTCAAGAGTGCCCGGATAGAGGAGGTTCGGGTAAAGATATAAAAAGAAAAGGAGCTTTAATTAAGCTCCTTTGTTGTATGTTTTAGCATATCGTCGAAATGTCGGATATTATCCTCGTGATCCCGGTGGCAGATCATTAAAATATCATTGTTTTCCGCGATAATGCAATTCTCGATCCCTTCAATAATGACTTTCTTGTCTTGGGGAACGTTAATAATACATTCTTTTGTTTCGATTAAGCGGACTTGTTCGCTGTTGGATACATTGTTATTTTCGTCTTTCGGGCTGATTTCATGGAACGAGTGCCACGTGCCGACATCGGACCAACCGAACTCACCTTTCATGACATAGACTTTTGCGGACTTCTCCATGATACCGAAGTCGATGGAAATATTACGGCATTGTCCGTAGATATGAGCGATATTTTCGGGAGCATCCGGGTTCTCCACATTTTTATATTCCTGCTCGAACAGTAAATACATATCTTCGAGGTATGTTTTGAACTCTTCGATAATATCTTCTACTTTCCAGATAAATATCCCGGCGTTCCAAAGAAAATCACCCGATTCCAAAAAGACTTTTGCCAGTTCCTTGTCCGGTTTTTCGGTGAACGTTTTAACTTTGGATATGAATTCGGAGAACTTGTTTTTCTTGATCTGGATATACCCGTAGCCTGTTTCCGGTCGGGTTGGTTTGATACCGATGGTGAGTAATCCGCCGAACTGTTCAACGAAAGAAATCCCTTTCTGAATGTTATCGAGATAGACTGCGTCATTGGTGATAAAATGGTCGGAAGGGACAACTACCATACTCGCGTGCGGGTTAACCCGGGCAATCCGGTAGGCCGCATAAGCCACGCATGGGGCGGTGTTCTTGCCGAAAGGTTCTTTCAGAATATTCTCGGAAGGAATTTCCGGGATTTGCTGTTTCGTCAGCTCTTCGTAGGCGGTACCTGTAACAATGAATATATTTTGGGTATCAAAGATTTGATTTGCTCTTTCAAAGGTTTGACGGAGGAAGCTTTTCCCGACATTTAAGATGTCACAAAATTGTTTCGGACAGGCTTTCGTACTCACGGGCCAGAAACGTTTTCCGAGACCGCCGGCCATTATAACGCAATATGAGTTCTTATTCATCTTATTTAGTTATACATTTAAAATTAAATTCATCTTATTGTTGTCGAAATTAGTAATAAATCCGTGAATAATTTCTATTTTTACGATAAAATTTGAGACAGGGTTTACAGGAGGGTATTATTTAAGGAGTTAGTATAGATGAAAGTATTAGATAAGATAGGAGCTTACATATTATTCATGGGGCGTATCTTCACGAAACCTGAGAAGAAGAAAGTTTATTTAAAAGAATTGACTAACGAGTTGGAGAAGTTGGGGTTGAATTCCGTTATGTTGGTGATGATTATTTCTTTCTTTATCGGGGCGGTGTTGACGCTTCAAACGGCTTACAATATGTCGAGTCCCCTGCTACCTCGCTATCTGATTGGTTATTTGACCCGGGAGACGTTATTACTGGAGTTCTCGTCGACGATCGTGAGCTTGATTCTTGCCGGGAAGATTGGGAGTAATATTGCATCCGAGATCGGTAGCATGAAAATCACGGAACAGATCGAGGCGTTGGAGGTGATGGGAGTGAATTCCGTTTCCTATTTGGTGGGACCGAAGATTGCGGCAGCTTTGGTGGTAAATCCGGTTCTTTATATATTCAGCGTGTTTATCGGTATTATCGGGGGAATCCTTTCGGGATTGGCATCCGGGGTGGTAAACTATGATGATTATATACACGGGTTGCACTTTTCATTCAATCCTTACTACGTGACCTATTCTATTGTCAAAACTTTGTTTTTTGCCGTGATATTTACTTCTATTCCCGCCTTTTACGGGTATAACGTGCAGGGAGGGGCGCTGGAAGTCGGTAAGGCGAGTACGAAAGCCGTGGTGGATAGTAGTATTGCCATCCTGCTTGTGAACTTGATATTAACCAAAATATTATTGTAATGATACGGGCGGAAGGGGTATGTAAGTCATTTGATAAAAAAGAGGTGTTGACGGATATAGATGCCGTTTTCGAACCGGGAAAGGTAAACCTGATTATCGGGAAGAGTGGTTCCGGGAAGACCGTGTTATTGAAATCGTTGATTGGCTTGCACTCGATTGATAAAGGAAAGATATTCTACAATGACCGGGATATTACCGTGATGAATAACAAACAGATAAAGGAGATCCGGAAGGAGCTGGGAGTGGTTTTTCAAGGCGGGGCATTGTTTGATTCGCTTTCCGTGTTGGAGAACGTGAAGTTCCCGTTAAATCTGTTTTCCTCGATGACGGAAAAGGAGAAAACGGAGCGAGCTATTTTCTGCCTCAACCGGGTGAACCTGAATAACGTGGAAAATCTTTATCCCGCGGAGATCAGTGGAGGAATGAAAAAGCGTGTGGCTATTGCCCGGGCTATAGTTTTACAGCCTAAATACTTGTTTTGTGACGAGCCGAATTCCGGTTTGGACCCTTTGACCTCGATCGTGATTGATAATCTGCTGTCCGAGTTGACACATGAATATGATATGACCACGGTTATAAACACGCATGATATGAACTCGGTTTTCGAGATTGGGGAAAAGGTATTGTTTATCCATGAAGGACACAAAGAATGGGAGGGCAGTAACGAAGAGATCATGTACACGAACAACAAGGCGTTGAACGAATTCCTGTTCTCGTCGAAGTTGAACAGGATGGTGCGGGAGAAACTAGGAAAAAAGAGCGAGGAATAAATACTAAAAGTTTTAGCGATATGAAGCGTATTTTATGGGTGATATTGATTATTGCGGCGATAACGGCTTGTTCGAAGAAGGTCCCGTTGGACAAGGATCAATTCACATCTTTGTTGATTGATATGCACACGACGGATGGAATGTTGTCGGTCGCACGGGGTGATATACGAACCGAAAAAGACAATTATTTATATTATAATGACCTGTTTGAGAAATACGGGATTACACGGGAGGATTTTGATTCTTGCGTAACTTACTATTCCCTGCAATCAGCGTTATTCAATAAAATTTATGACGTGGTGATCGATACCTTGAGTCGTCGCCAGACGAAAATCATGCGGGAGTGGAAAGAGTTGACCGTGAATGATACGGTTAATCTGTTCCCGGGGTACACGATGATCGTGGCAGATACCATACGCCCGGATTCTACACAAGCTAAAGTCCGGAAGAAAGATTCTATCGTGTACGAAACACGTGTGGTGAAAGCCGATACGGTTTATTTTGACAAGCGAAATCAATTCGTGCTGGTGAAATTGGATAGCATTGTTCCCGGTATGTACAAATTTACCTCGACGATAAAATTGGAAAAATCCGACCGGGGAAAACGGAATTTCATACAGACTTATTTTCTGTCTGCCGATAATGACACGTTGAAAGTTCCGGATCAGTACGTGGGAGTCGACACGTTGCGCCCTTACAAGAAAGACTGGGAGTTCTACGTGGCGGATTCCAGCTACACGAAGTTATTCATGAAGATTCCCAAGAGTGACCGGGATACGAGGGTGAAAGTGAAGAAGTTGAATGATCGGGAAGGCTGCGTGTACAAAACCGAGATCTTTAAAACGTACGTGGCCCCGAACCGGGAGAAACAATTGAAAAAGGAATACGAACAGAGGAGACAGATGGAGCTTGAAAGGAAATCTGCAAAAAAGAAATAAGATCATATTCTGAATGAGAAAGATTGCGGCTAATTATATTTTGTTACCCGGATTTGAGTTCGTGAAGAATGGATATGTTGTTTTGAAGGACGGGAAGGTGGTGGACGTGGTGAATACCGGAGGCGAGATCCGGGAAATTCCTTGTCTCGAATTCTATGGGGGAATGATTGTTGATGATTGTGTCCGACAGCATATCCAGTGGGTTCCCGGTGATCCGATTCGAGAGAAAATACTTCAATTATACCGGGAAAATGGAGCGTGTGGGAATGGCCTTTCCCTTATTCAAGGGGTTGATTTTACTCGTTTTATCTGGATGCCGGAATCCCGGATCGTATATTTGCGCTAAGTTAAATACCAAAATAAATGAAGGATGAATAAAATCGTATTGACTGTTACTTTTTTACTGGTTGCTTTTTTCGTTCAGGCGGGACCGCTTTGGATGCGTTATCCGAAGATTTCACCTGATGGAAAGCAAATTGCATTTAGTTATAAGGGGGATATTTATGTTGTCTCCGCGGAAGGTGGCGAGGCTCGCCAGTTGACCACGCATCCGGCGTATGAATCGTATCCCGTGTGGTCTCCGGATGGGAAACAGATTGCGTTCACGAGTGATCGGAATGGTAATTTCGATATTTTCGTGATGTCGGCCCGGGGAGGTGATGCCCGGCAAGTGACGACGAATTCAGCTAGGGAGATACCCTACACGTTTACCCCGGATGGAAAAGAAATTGTCTATGGGGCGCAAATGAGTGATCCCGCTCAGAGTGCTTTATTTCCGGCAGGTTCCATGACCGAATTGTATGCCATTTCGGTAAATGGGGGACGTCCTCGGCAGGTATTGGCAACCCCGGCAGAAGAGATTTGTTTCTTCAAATCGGGTGATGCATTCTTGTACCAAGATAAAAAAGGCGGGGAGAATGAATGGCGTAAACATCATACCTCGTCCATCACACGTGATATTTATCGCTATGATATGAAAAGCGGGAAACATACCCGTCTGATTGATCGGGCGGGGGAAGATCGTTCTCCCGTGTTGTCTCCGGACGAACAAAGGGTATATTTTCTGAGTGAGCGAGAGGGTTCATTTAACGTGTACTCGTTCCCGGTGGCCGATCCTTCTGCCGTAAAGGCAGAGACCTCTTTCAAGACTCACCCGGTGCGTTTCTTGAGTATTGCGGGTAACGGGCGTTTGTGTTTTGGTTATGACGGTGAAATATATGTGAAAGATGCATCCGGAAGTCCCAAGAAAGTGAAAGTGGATATTATTGGTGACAATGCGAAAGATAATATTGCCTCGTTGCGTTTTACTTCCGGGGCAACTAGTGCGACTGTTTCGCCGGACGGGAAACAGGTGGCCATGATTATCCGGGGAGATGTATTCGTGACTTCTACCGATTACACGACGACAAAACAAGTTACCACGACTCCGGAGGGAGAGAAGTGGTTGAGCTTTGCTCCTGACAACCGGACGATCGCTTACGCCAGCGAGCGGGGAGGAAATTGGAATATCTACACGGCGAAGATTGCCCGTGAGGAAGAGGTGAATTTCCCGAATGCGACTTTAATCGAAGAGGAAGCTGTTCTTCCGGCTTCAACCAAAGAGCGGTTTGCCCCACAATTCTCTCCGGATGGAAAAGAGTTGGCTTTTATCGAGGACCGTACGAAATTGATGGTCGTTGATTTGAAGACGAAGAAAGTGCGGCAGGTGGCGGACGATAAATATCAATATCGCACGGGTGACGGTTTCTCGTATACATGGTCTCCGGACGGGAAATGGTTCGCGATGGAAATCATTGGGAATCGTCACGATCCGTATAGTGATATTGCCATCGTGAGTGCCGATGGGAAAGGGGAAGTTGTAAACCTGACCAATAGCGGCTATTTTGATAGTAATCCCCGGTGGGTGTTGGATGGAAATGCCATCTTGTTTTCCAGTGAGCGTTACGGGATGCGTAACCATGCATCGTGGGGTTCTTTGCAGGATGTGATGATCGTGTTCATGAATCAGGATGCTTACGATAAATTCCGGTTGAACAAGGAAGATTACGAGTTACTGAAAGAGGAGGAGAAACGTATTGCCTCTCTGAAGAATAAAGAACAGAAAGAGGATCAGAAAGATAAAAAAGGTGAGACGAAACCTGCCGTGAAAGAGAAAAAGAATATCGAGGTCGAACTGCAAGGTATCGAGGACCGGGTGATGCGGTTAACGCCGAATTCTTCACAATTGGGAGATGCGATATTAAGTAAGAATGGCGACAAGCTTTATTACATGGCCTCTTTCGAGGGAGGTATGGATTTGTGGGTGAGCGATCTGCGTTCACGGAGTACCAAGGTGATGCATAAGCTGAACAGCGGCTGGGCGTCTTTGGAGATGGATAAGGACGGGAAAGATTTGTTCCTGTTGGGAGGACGTTCTATGCAGAAGATTAGTCTGGGTTCGGAGAGAAGAAATCCGATTGCATATTCTGCCGAAATGAAACTGGATCAGGCTGCCGAGCGGGCGTATATGTTTGATCGGGTACGTCGTCAGGAGGCCAAACGTTTCTACGAGAAGAATATGCATGGTGTGGATTGGGCAAAAATGACTAAGGCTTACGAGAAGTTTTTACCTTATATCAATAATAACTATGATTTCTCCGAGTTGTTGAGTGAGTTGTTGGGTGAGTTGAACGTTTCACACACCGGATCGGGTTACCGCCCCGGGTCAAGAGGTGAGGCGACTGCCGAACTGGGCCTCTTGTTGAACGTGAACTATGCAAAGGATGGGTTGCTGGTTGACGAGGTGTTGGAGAAAGGACCTTTTGATCATGTCCGTTCGAAGTTGAAAGCCGGAATGGTCATTGAGAAAATTGACGGGCGGGCGGTGAAAGCCGGGGAAGATTACTATCCCCTGCTGAGAGGCAAGTCCGGTAAACGTGTATTGTTCTCTATTTATGACCCCTCTACCAAGGAACGTTGGGATGAGGTGATCGAGCCGATTTCAAAGGGTACGATGAATGGGTTACTTTACCGGCGGTGGGTAAAACAAAGAGCTGCCGATGTGGACCGTTTATCGGGAGGACGTTTGGGCTATGTGCATATTTCCAGCATGGATGATCCGAGTTTCCGTTCCGTGTATGCCGATATTCTAGGTAAATATAATGACCGGGAAGGAATTGTGATCGACACTCGTTTCAATGGTGGTGGCCGTTTGCACGAGGATATTGAGATTCTGTTCAGTGGTAAGAAATATTTCACGCAAGTCGTTCGGGGCCGGGAGGCTTGCGATATGCCAAGCCGTAGGTGGAATAAGCCTTCGATTATGGTGACCTGTGAGGCGAACTACTCGAACGCCCACGGAACGCCTTGGGTTTACCAACATCAAGGAATCGGTAAGGTTGTCGGAATGCCTGTGCCGGGAACCATGACGAGCGTGTCTTGGGAGACTTTGCAGGATCCGACGCTGTATTTCGGGATCCCGATCGTCGGTTATCGTTTACCGGACGGTAGCTATCTGGAGAATAAACAACTGGAACCGGACGTGAAGATTGCCAACTCTCCGGAGAAAATTATCAAGGGGGAAGACGAGCAATTGGAGACGGCGGTGAAGGAGTTGTTGAAAGAGATTGATTCGAAAAAATAGAAAGCTGAGAGCGACAATCCTACATCGACTACCCCCTCCAACTCCCCCTTACACAGGGGGAGAGCTGATTACCAATCGTTTTCCCCTTCTATGTAAGGAAGGGTTAGGGGAGGTAGTTGATGCAGGATTGTTTTTTTCATATTCTTCTTTTTCGGTTTACATGAGGGGGTGAAGTTTCCCGTCTTGCATGATTAATAATATCTTATCTTTATTTAGTCTGGAACGTACGCCCCTGTCAAAATCTCTCAAGTTTCTCAAGTATTGGCTTGTTTGGGATGGAAGGAGTACTTTCTTATTCTCAGGTAGGTATAGAGTCAGCGTCACTCTTTGAGCCCTCCATTGTCCCGCGAGCTTGATGTAATTATCAAATCGGAGCGTGTCGTTTTTGTAATTCCAGTTAAAATCCATGTTGTCATATACGGGTTTTTCTTCTTGGGTGTAAAATTGTACACGTAATGTCGGGGTCGATCCCTCGGCCGAATATATCCTGATGTCCGGAGTAATCATGTTGCTGGAGGCTAATTGGAACACGTTGTGGTCTATGTAAAGATTCTCAGGTATCTTGTAGCGTTCATTTACAAGCAGGACGAGCGTGTCCTGTTGACCCAGTTCGAGCGATTCTCCATAGCGGGTGCCATCAATCGACCAGCTTCGACCTTCGCTGATCCCCACGAATATGAGCATAACGAGTCCCAGCATCCAACATGAGAGGGCAGAAAGGGCGATCACCTTGTTATTACTCTTGAAGGAGAACAACAATTTGATCGCCATATAAATGATCATGATAATAGGAATTCCAATTAAGAATGATATAGCGATTTTACCCAAAGTGAAGTTTAAGGGAGTGAACGCGTAAGCGAGTTCCATAAAACCACTTTTCCAAGGATAAAGGTTAGGTAAGAATAATGCCGACAAGAAGGCGAACAGCATGAAGATTCCCCCGACGAAGAAGGCCACGCCAATAATAATGGCCAACACTTTTCCGATGATGGTGAATACTTCGTATAAGCCTTCGCCTACCCGGTTCACGAAAGCGGCACCCTTGCCGTTTTTAATCTCCTGGTACTCGTCTTTTATGGAGCGTTCGATGTTGGAGACATTTATATTTTCTCCTTTCATTTCGAGTTTCTGTTTGGTCGTCTTGGCCTTGGGGACGGAAATCCACAAAATGATATACACGATAATGAATATTCCATAGTAGAAAGACAGAAGTACGAAACCTATCCGGATGAGCAAGGGGGATATGCCCCAATACGCGGCTAGGCCCCCGGCCACTCCGCCAAGTACTTTGTTGTCCGGGTTCCGGTATAGTTTTTTTGCCTGTTTCGGGGCGGATTTCCGGGGTTGCTCGTCTTCATCGATGATGTCGTCAGGCGTACCCATCGTGGCGATCACTTGATCCACGTCGTCGAGAGTAATCACCTCGCGGAACTGTCCTTTCAAGTTTTCCGTGAAAAGCTCCCCGATCCGGTTCTCGATGTCATCCATGATCTCGTTGCCGTCTTCTTCTTGCGTGTAATATGTTTTGAGGGTATTGATGTATTCTTGTAGTTTTTCCAAAGCGTCTTCATCGATATGGAAAATCTTACCGCTTAAGTTTATAGTATATGTTTTTTTCATGATATGGGTGTTTAGTTGTTATGGTTTTCTTTAATGCTGTTCACGGCAGAGGTCAATTCATTCCAGGAGTTTTCGAGTTCCTTGAGAAAATCTCGCCCTTGTTCCGTGATGCTGTAATATTTGCGGGGAGGGCCTTGCTGTGACTCTTCCCAGCGGTATGACAATAATCCGGTATTTTTCAACCGGGTTAATAAAGGGTATATCGTCCCTTCGACCACGATCATCTTGGAGGCTTTCAGTTTACTGATAATGTCAGGCACGTAGGCGTCCTGTTGTGCGATGATCAGTAAAATACAGTATTCCAAGATACCCTTCCTCATTTGAGCTTGTGTGTTTTCAATGTTCATCTCTTGGTTCTTTTGTAATGCTAGGCAAAGATATGAATAAAAAATAGTATTATGCAATACATAGTACTATTAATTTTAATATTTTATTCTTTCCATCGGAATAAACGGTCGGGGAGCTTTAAAACGTTTTCGTTGATTTTCCTTGATTGTAAGGCACTAAACTGGATATTAAAGATTAACTTTGCTGTGAATTTAAAAAAGTAAATAACAAAAAATAAAATAGATATGAAGAGAGTTTTATTGATGATACTGGACGGTTGGGGTGTTGGAAAACACGATCATTCGGATGCGATCGGGAGTACTCCGACTCCTAACATCACGGAGTTGACGAGTAATAATCCCCGTGCCTTGTTGTACACGAGCGGGGAGAATGTAGGTTTGCCCGACGGTCAGATGGGAAATTCCGAAGTGGGACACTTGAATATTGGAGCTGGACGGGTGGTTTACCAAGATTTGGTGAAGATTAACCGGGCTTGTCGGGATCATTCCATTGCCCAAAACCCGGAGATCGTGAAGGCGTTTAATTATGCCAAGGAGAACGGGAAACAGGTGCATTTCATGGGACTGGTTTCTAACGGGGGAGTACATAGCTCGCTGGATCACGTGTTCGCCTTGTGCGATTTGTCGAAGGAGTTCGGGATCGAGAAGACTTTCGTTCATTGCTTTATGGACGGTCGGGACACGGACCCGAAGAGTGGAAAGGGTTTTATCGGTGAGTTGCAGAAACATATGAAACAATCCACGGGTAAGATTGCTTCCGTGATTGGGCGTTATTATGCCATGGACCGGGATTCCCGCTGGGAGCGTATCAAGGAAGCTTATGATTTGTTGGTGAATGGTGTGGGTACTCCGGTGACGGATGCCGAGGCGGGAGTGCAGGCCTCTTATGATGCGGGGGTGACTGACGAGTTCATCAAACCGATCGTTTGCGTGGACGAGGGTGGGAAACCCGTGGGAACGATACAACCGGGTGATATGGTGATCTTCTTTAATTTCCGTAATGACCGGGCCAAAGAGTTGACGATCGTGTTGACGCAAGAGGACAAGCCGGATTTCGGGATGAAGACCATGCCGTTGTATTATTGTACGATGACTCCTTATGATGCTAAATTCAAGGGATTACATATTTTGTTCGATAAAGAAAACGTGGTGAACACGATCGGGGAATATATTTCCAAGCAAGGATTGAAACAATTGCGTATTGCCGAGACGGAGAAATATGCTCACGTGACGTTCTTTCTGAACGGGGGACGGGAAGAGCCTTTCGAGGGAGAGAGCCGTATTCTGGTACCTTCGCCGAAAGTGGCTACCTACGATTTGCAGCCCGAAATGTCTGCCCCTATCGTGACCGAGAAGATCGTGGAGCAATTGAATGAAAAGAGTGTTGATTTTATTTGCTTGAATTATGCGAACGGGGATATGGTGGGACATACCGGGGTGTACGAGGCCATCCGGAAAGCCGTGGCTACCGTGGATGAGTGTGTTGGGAAGACCGTGGCTGCCGCACGTGCTAACGGTTACGACGTGTTGATTATTGCTGACCACGGGAATGCCGATAACGCGGTGAACGAGGACGGGACGCCGAACACGGCTCACTCGCTGAATCCCGTGCCTTGTATCTGGGTTACCGATTCTAAGTGCGATCACTTGCGGGACGGGGTGTTGGCCGATGTTGCTCCCACGGTTCTCGCGATTATGGGACTCCCACAGCCTAAGGAAATGACGGGAAAATCGTTATTAGTTTGATATAAAAATGGGGGAGGTCGTGTCAAAAGTCATTTTTCAAACTCCCTCCCCCCTTCGGGGTATTGAGCCTGCAAGCAGTCTCGAATCGGCTCTCGCTCGACAGACAACGAGTAAACTCTCTGTCTGTTCTCGCTTACTCGCCGATTTCCCTCTATAAACAGAGGGAGAGTTGAAATACTCCCTTTCTTCGGGAAGAGTCACCAGCTCCTCCTCAGTTTATAGAGGAGGTGGCACGAAGTGACGGAGGAGTTTTTCGAGGATAAAATACCTTTTGACACAACCTCTTTTTGTTTGTCGTGTATTTGAGATTTTTGTAATTGGCAGTGAGAAAAAGAAAAGTCTTGTTATTACTTCTTTTTCAATTGTTCTTCCAACAGGGCGACTTTTTCCTGTTCGGCTTTGACTAGCCGTTCATAAAGTTCTACAATTTTGTCTATTGGATTGAACGTGTATTGACAATTTTGAGAAAAGAAGTGTTCGTTTTCGCTATTCGTAAACGTGTTAAAATAGTTAATAGTTGCCTCTTCGCTCATCGTTTTCAAGGCCTCCGTGGAAACGTGCAATATTTTTGCAATCTTATCAAGCATTTCGTCTTCAATTTGTTCTTTTTGCTCTAATTTTGAAAATGCTTGTTGTGTCATGTTTAATTCGGCCGCAAGGGTTTCTTGTTTAATCCCTAGCATATCGCGAATGCGTTTTATACTGTGTCCATGGTGTGTTTTGCTCATAGGTATCGTCTCTGTACTCATAGTTGTTTTATATTCAGTTATACGGGCAAATATACGAAATAATTGTTTATTATGGGTTGTAAATTACACCATTTCGGGAGTTATTTACAAGGCTTGATTGTCGTTTACCTGTAAATTCTCGGCTTTATTTGCATAGGTGTTATAAATAATGGTATTGAGGAAATGAAAATCTATCAGCGTCAATTGGAAGAATGTTACCGGAAACTGGAACAAGCCGAGCAAGTCGGGAAAACGAGGGAATTGCGAGTGAGCTTGGGAAAAGTGATTGATAAGATACAATTAATTAATACAATAGATGATTTGATTCATAAGAAATCGGAAGAAATGAGGCGGTTAGTAGAGGAAGTCTCGGGGGACATTGATGATCTAGCCCGACGGCATCACATCTTTTGATTCTCCATGATATAAATCCCGCTTCATTTCCCGTTGACGAATTGAATGAAGTATTTGGTTAGATAAACTCTAGATAATTCTCCCGGTTTACGACATGAAACTCCGCGTGAGGGTAGGCTTCTTGGAATGCTTTCGGTATATTTGGCATCTTGTTGCCCCATTTGAATTCTAATGCTGTCAAGCTATTTGCGTGTTCCTCGATCAGGTCTATTTCCTGTTTATCATAGGTGCGCCAGAAATAGAACTCCTTATGCGCCCCTTCGTTAAAGTTTACTTTCCGTCTCTCTCCGATGATATAGTTTTCCCATAATGCTCCGACGTCCTGCCGGATGGCCAGAGGTGAGAACGCCCCGATAATGGCATTACGGATTCCGTTATCGTAGAAATACCATTTCCCGGCTTTTGTTACTTCCTTTCGCAAATTACGAGAATAAGCTCCCAGTCGATAAATGACAAAGACCTTCTCCAACAGATCGAGGTACTTCTCGACAGTCGTTTTGCTCATGCCTAACTGCTTGCCTAGTTCTTCGTAGGAAACCTCGCTGCCTAATTGAAAGGCAATCAGGCGTAATAGATCGCGCATTTTACTTGAATTCTTCAGTCCGTCGATAGTCAAAATGTCTTTCAATAGGTATGCCCCGACAATATCTCGCAGGTAATCAGTCTTGCGTTCGAAATTGTCCATTGTTACCACCTCCGGGTAGGAACCGTAAATTAAACGGGATTCAAGGTTTTGACGGGTTTGAAGTGCCGTTTCCGTTTGTGCGATTTCCTGTTGTGAAAAAGGGGTAAGTAGAAATTGTGTGCCACGTCCGACTAATGGTTCTCCTGTTTTGTTGAGTAAGTCGAATGAAGATGATCCGCTTGCCAAAACACTTATACCCGGAATCTCATCGACAATTAGTTTTAAAATATTGCCGATCTGCGGGATGTTTTGTGCCTCGTCAATAGCTAATAGATCGATGCCGGTTAACAAATGTCGATAGTTGGCCACGGTACGTTTTTCCAATAAAGCGAGTGTGTCATAATCTTCGCCGTTGAGCATCATAGTCCGGCCGGGATAAGTATCTACAATTTTTCGCATCATAACGGTTTTGCCCACTCGGCGGGCCCCGAAAATCAACACGGCTTTGCCGGGTGCGATTCTGTTGGTTATTTTGTCCTGAAGTATTCTCTTTATGGTTTCCATACTGCTTTATTTTACACACAAATATAGGAAATATTTCCCAACTGGCGATTTTTACATTAAAAACGTACTTTCAACTGGCGATTTTTACATTTTGCCATGATGGATTCTACCGGGAGCTACGAGGTTGTTCAACATCTCAAGATCAGTAAATATTGGATCGAGGTTCTTTAATCGGTCAGCTGATTTGCCATGATATAATCCCGGTAAGGGATCGCGGGTGTATTTCGAGTAGGTTGAAAAGGGTACTCTCGTTAAATTTTCATGCATGGATCAAGCCAAGATGAAAGACAATTGATCCTCTCCGTCCCGTTGACTTCCCGTTGATTTCCCGTTGACTTCCCATTGACTAATTAACGAGACATCGGCGCAAGTATGCCGGGAATCCCCGTTATCCTTAAGTCATTACACTGAAAACTGATTACTTCTGTCGTCTCCTAGCGCTTGTAATGGTGGCGGGAGATAAACGATTCTATCTTTTTTATTGTAACTTTGCGAGATCATTTTCAATTTTGCATTTTCAATTTTCAATTAAAACATGATACAGATAGGGGATACAATTATAAGCTTGGATATTTTCGAGAAGAAATTTTGTTGTGATTTGGCAGTTTGTAAAGGAATTTGCTGCGTGGACGGGGACTCGGGGGCACCATTGGAAGAAGGGGAAGCGGAACAGATCCGGGAAAATTACGAGAAGATTAAACCTTACATGAAACCCGAGGGAATTGCCGCCGTGGAGGAACAGGGCTTTTCCGTGGTTGACATAGAGGGTGACACGGTTACCCCGCTAATCGATGGGCGGGAGTGCGCGTATATTATCGAGGAGAACGGGTGTTCGTGGTGTGCCATTGAAAAAGCGTGGAGCCGGGAAGAGAGTTCTTTCCGTAAACCTATATCTTGCCACATGTACCCGATCCGGGTGAAACAATACCAGAATTACGAGGCGATGAATTATGACCAGTGGACGATTTGTGCTTGCGCCCGCTTAAAGGGTGAGCAAGAGGGGATTCCGGTGTACGTGTTTTTGAAAGATGCTCTCATTCGCAAATACGGGGAGGAGTGGTACGAGCAATTATGCTACGCCGCACGGGAGATCGAGACGGGAAAAATCAAGTTTGGACGCTAATTTTTTTGGAACTTTTCTTTGCGGAAAAAGAAAGTTATTCTATCTTTGCAGCGCAAAAGCAAAATGGTGGATGTAGCTCAGTCGGTTAGAGCGTCGGATTGTGGTTCCGAAGGTCGTCGGTTCGAGACCGATCTTCCACCCACGGAAACGGAGAATTGAAATTCAGTTCTCCGTTTTTTTATTTCTTCCCGGTTGGGAAGAATGGAAATTCGGATGAAAATCAAGTGGTCTCTTGGGCGCATAGTAAAAAAGCTGTGTTTAGGCATAAAGGTTGCATAGGCGGAAGATGAAGAATTTGGTATCGTTGACCCC
>NZ_JADMSV010000030.1:0-56867 GCF_015560935.1 Butyricimonas sp. BSD2780061689_150309_C8 | reverse complement strand
GGGATTCGAACCCCCGGTACCTCGCAGTACAACGGTTTTCAAGACCGCCGCAATCGACCACTCTGCCACCTCTCCAATGCGGATGCAAATATAAGGACTTTATTTGACTTTCAAAGCGATTTTTGAGTTTTTTTATTCAAGGCATATTTCAAGTAGAAATAACCGCAAATTCCAGCAAACAGGGAGCCTCCGATGATGCCGATTTTTGCCTGATTCAATAAAATGGCTCCTTCTGCGCCCATTCCCGTGTAGGAAAGAGTAGCGATAAATAGAGACACGGTAAATCCGATTCCTCCTAATAGAGATACTCCGAAAAGGGAGTGCATATCCATTTTGTCCGGCATAGTTAACCAGCCGCATTTTATAAAGACGTAGGTGAACGAGAAGATGCCGATGAGTTTTCCGAGTACAAGGGAAACAAAAATCGTTACTGATACGCCTTCTAAAGAGGCAAGCGTGAATCCTTCGAATGAGATACTGGCATTAGCGAATGCGAAAAGGGGCATTACCACGTAATTCACAAGGGTACGCAGATCGTCATCCATGGCTTGCAGGGGACTAACTACTTTATCCGAGGCTGATTCGATATTTTTCAATATGGAAAGTTCCGAGTTACTTAATATGATGTCATTTGAATTCTCCGGTAGTCTTTTCAAACTTTCCCGGATGCTGTTCACGTACTTGTATATATGTAGTTTCGGACGAGCCGGTACAGTAAATGCCACGATGACTCCCGCAATTGTGGGATGGATTCCGGCATTAATGAACAGGCACCAAACGACGATACCGAAGAATATGAAAAACAATTTGTTATGAATCCCCTGTCGTCCGCCGATATATAGGAGTGCGACAATAATTATGGCAGCGATTAAATACTCCACGACCAGATGCGAACTGTAAAACAGAGCGATAATGATAATCCCACCGATATCATCCACGACGGCAAAGGCGGTGAGAAATATCTTCAGGCTCAAGGGGACTTTCTTGCCTAGGAGTGAGAGAACGCCTAGAGAAAAAGCGATGTCCGTTGCCATGGGTATGGCAGCTCCCCGCATGGCAGGACCGGATGGACTGATCAGCCAGAAAAGCAGGACCGGGATGATCATGCCCCCGCAGGCTGCCACAACCGGAAGTAAGGCTTTCCGGGGAGAGGAGAGTTCCCCAACAAGTAGTTCCCGTTTGATCTCTAATCCTACCGAGAAGAAAAAGATAGCCATGAGGGCGTCGTTAATGAAATCCAGCAATGTCATTGGATTGCCATCATGACGATCAAAGAGATTGAAACTTCCGATCGTGAGTGTGATGTTTTTAGAAAGTAAAATATTGTAATATTCCTGTAAAGGGGAATTAGCGATAAGCATGGCGGCAAGGGCCACGAATAAGAGAACTATCCCTCCATTTATTTTCGTTTGAATCAGTCTTCTAATGGAGAATTTAAATATTTCTTTGACCATTGTCCTGTTTATTGGTTGACTATGTTGTGTGCTGCAAATTTAATAAAAGTTGTACAAATTTTCAAATAAAAAGGGTGTTTTCTGCACGTCGGGTCAATCCTTCTTCCAATTCGTGCTGGTGATATAAATATCCCGCGTCTTCATAATATTTTGCCTGTTTTGGGCATTTCTTGATACACGCCCCACATTTGATACAGATTCCTGTAAATTCTCTTACATTTTCATAGCTTATAGATCCCATGGGGCATACTTTTGCGCAACGCTTGCAGTCATTACAACGGTCGTTGGTAAGCGGTTTCACTTTACGGATGTCTACCGGGGTGCCTTGTCGGTCACGAGGTGTGTAATATCCTCGGTAGGGATATGGGGTTCCGGAAACCGGAATGGGGTGTGATAGCGTGTCTGTCTTGTATTTTTCACAGATTTTGCGAACGAATTCATCCACTATATCCATGTCTTTCATGTCCGGCCTGTCTTTTGCCAGTATCCGGGAGAAAGAGTGTTCACCCACGAATGCCCCTGCAGCTATTGTGTGGAGTCCGTTGTTTTCAAGAATGTCTCGTAATTCGATTAGCGCATCGTCGTAATCCCGGTTTCCGAACAGCACGACTGGAACGGCTAAAGCCCCGTTGCCTAGCATCGTGTTCAAGTAGGGTAACAGTACGTTTGGAACTCGCCCGGCGTATACCGGGGTGCCAAACACTACGAGATCGGAGTCCATGAATCGCAAGGATTGTGTCCTTGCCTTGGGTAAGGTAAAATCGTATTCTTCGAGATCGGTTTTTAATGCCCTTGAAAGGCCCTTGGCCGTGGCGGTTACAATCTTGCGGGTTGTCCCTGTCGGGCTGAAGTACACGGCCCGGATCTTGTTGATTATTGTCATTTGTTATATGATTTGAACCATTCGGCAAAGCGGGTAATTCCTGTTTCGAGTGATATTTGCGGGGTATACCCGTAGTCTTCCTGCAAGCGGGTAGTATCGGCCCATGTTTGGTAAACGTCTCCCGGCTGCATCCCGACAAACTCTTTACGGGCCTCTTTTCCTAGGTTCTTTTCCAGCAAGTGGACGAAGTCCATAAGCTGGATGGGGGTACCATGCCCGATATTGTATATCGTGGCGGGGGTGCCGGGTACATCTTCCCGCAGGATTCCCGGTGTTGACACGATTTTCTCGATTCCTGTCACGATGTCTTCGATATAGGTGAAATCTCTGGAGAGATTCCCGTTATTAAAAATGCGAATCACCTCGTCATGTTGAATGGCGTTGGCAAAAAGCATGGGAGCCATATCCGGACGCCCGAAGGGACCGTATACCGTGAAAAATCGTAAACCGATGGTTTGTATGCCGTAGAGATGAGCGTAAGCATTTGCCATCAACTCGTCACTCTTTTTCGTGGCAGCGTAAATGCTGATCGGGTGATCCACGGTGTCC
Organism: Butyricimonas sp. BSD2780061689_150309_C8; assembly: GCF_015560935.1. Lineage (NCBI taxonomy): Bacteria > Pseudomonadati > Bacteroidota > Bacteroidia > Bacteroidales > Odoribacteraceae > Butyricimonas > Butyricimonas sp. BSD2780061689_150309_C8. The sequence goes on along the minus strand of NZ_JADMSV010000030.1, from coordinate 53,981 downwards.
GTCTCCTTGAAAGGAACGGATTGATTGTTCCCGTAGACGGAAGAGGACGAGGCGTATATGAATTTCTTACAGTTCGTCTTTTTACAGGATTCCAGTAAATTAATGAATCCCATCACGTTACTTTGCACGTAACTTTCCGGGTGTTTCAAGCTATACCGTACTCCGGCTTGTGCGGCAAGGTTCACCACGCAGTCGAAAGCATGTGTGGTGAATAATTTATGAATGGCCTCGGCGTCACACAGGTCCAATTGGCAGAACGTGTAATTCGTGTTCAGGGAAGATACGATTTCTTTGCCGGGAACGGGATGGTCTATGCCACAGGCGTGCAGGCGGTCGTGTTTCAAGGCAACATCGTAATAATGGTTGATGGAATCGATTCCATAAACGGTGTGTCCTGCATCCAGTAATTTCTGAACAAGATAAAAACCGATAAACCCCGCTGTTCCAGTAACTAAGACATTCATAATACCTTGTTTTTTATTTTAAATACAATTTTTACGGCAACAAAAATATAAAATTACTCCGTAAAGTTTGTATTCTTCCGGAGGTTTATGCCGCGTGAAGTCCGGCATTTACGAGCCGAAAATGTCGGTTTTTAGCTCCACGGGCACGATCCGGTTTGCGAGGGAAGGGTCATAGGGGACTTCCACCCGGATGTAGTTGTCCGTGAATCCGCCGATTGATCCGGCAATGTCGCTTTCTTCAAACAGCACCGGACGGGTTTGCCCCACGTGTGCCGTGTAGAAATCGTGCAACTTCTGTTCGGAAATGTCTAGGAGTACGTTCACCCGACGATGCTTTTCCGCTTGCGGAACTATATACGGGATGTCCAGTGCTTTTGTTCCGGAACGTTCCGAATAAGGGAACACGTGTAACTGGGAAACATCCAGTCCGGCAATGAATTGGCGGGCATCTTCGAAGGCCTCCGGTGTTTCTCCGCGCATTCCGGCAATCACGTCCACCCCGATAAAGGCATCGGGAATAAGTGTCTTGATTTCCTGCACTTTCTCGGCAAAAAGTTCTCGTTCGTAGCGTCGCCTCATCAAGTGTAACACTTCGTTACTTCCGGATTGAAGAGGTACGTGGAAGTGTGGCATGAAACGCTGGGAGGAGGCCACGAAATGAATGATGTCATCTGTCAGTAGGTTGGGTTCGATGGAGGAGATTCGGAAACGCTGGATTTCTTCCAGCTCATCCAGTGTCCGTATCAATTCGAGGAATGTTTCCCCTGTCTCTCTCCCGAAATCTCCCGTGTTTACTCCCGTGAGAATGATTTCCTTGATACCCTTGGATGCCACGTCACGGGCAGCCTTGATCACGTCTTGGATGGCAGCACTACGGCTACGTCCGCGAGCGAAGGGAATTGTGCAGTAAGAGCAGAAATAGTCGCATCCGTCTTGAATTTTCAGGAAACACCGGGTTCTGTCCCCGTACGAGTATGCAAGATCGAAGTTTTTAACCCCGAAAATATCGCAAGAATGTGGTTCGTGCCGTTCCTGTTCTTCGAGGTGGTTCAAATAGTGGGCCACGTTGAACTTGTCTCGTGCGTTGAGTACCAGATGGACTCCTTCAATGTTCATGATTTCTCGCGCTCTGAGTTGGGCATAACAACCCACCACGACAATGTAGGCTCCGGGATTTCGGTGGATGATTTTCCGGATCATCTGCCGTCCTTTTTTCTCTGCAATATCCGTGACGCTACACGTGTTAATCACGAATATATCCGCACCATCTTTTTCTCCCACAGTCACGGCTCCTTCTTGTTCAAGGCTGTGCTTGATCGTGGAGGTTTCGGAGAAATTCAACTTGCATCCTAATGTGATGTATGCCACTCTCTTCCCAACAATGTTCATATGCGATCTACTTTAAATTTGCTAGCGAGGGGCAAAGATAGAGTTTTTTCATTTCTTATCCATGAATTCCTCGTATAAAGCTACGGAACCATAATGCCATAATTTGGTGTTCTCTTTCTCTAGCGCCTTGTAAGTATTGGAGTGATAAAATTGTCGAATGGCATCTATGATAGAACCGCCATGTTCTTTTATATACAGTTGTACAAAAAGGCTGACTTTGGAAGGCAGTAACAAGTAAAGATTTTTGTCTGTAATTTCCCGGTTCATTAGAATATCTTTATCTAAACTACCATGGTATAGTTTCATTGATTTGCCTTCTTTTGTTTGGTAATGTATTCTTTGATTTCTTCCATCAGCCATTGTTGACTTTGTGTATGTAATACTTCAAAGTTATCCGATAAGTATGATAAGACGTTATATTTTTCGAACAAGCTAATCGCCTCTTCACCAGATAATCCTTGTTTCATTTTGTATTGTTCAATACAAAATGAAAGGAAATAGGCTATATCTAATTTTTTTTATCCATAATAATATCGTTCTCCCAAAATCAGTTCTTATCATGTGTTCATCTAATTGCAAAAATAAGAAATTTATAATGAATGAGAGCATGGAAATTGGAGTTTTATATTCGTGATCAGTTCTTGTTAAGGTATTATCAACTGCTAACCCGGTATTGACTGGGGGTAATGCCTTCGTACCTTTTGAAAAAACGAACGAAGTGTTGTGGGTATTGAAATCCCAGTTTGTAAGCAACTTGCGTGATGCTCTTTTCGGGATGCAACAAATATTCCTTGGCTACATCGAGCATTTTTAACTGGATATATTCTTTTGCCGATTTCCCCGTTTCTTTTTTTACCAGATCACCGAAATAATTGGGAGACAGGCAAATCTTGTCGGCGAAATATTGTACGGAGGGAACACCGTTTTTTTCCACGAGATCAGAATCGAGGTAGTCATCAATCAATCTTTCGAATCGGCTTAATACATCCAGATTCATGTTTTGACGGGTGATGAACTGCCGTTCGTAAAAACGCATACAATAGTCCAAAAGTAGCTCGATGTTCGTGCAGATCAGTCCTTTCGTGTGTTTATCGATGGCGTGTTGTAATTCCGAACGTACGATAGACAGGCAATTGGTTACGACCAAGCGCTCCTCTACTGAAAGGTGGAGAGCCTCGTTTGCCTCGTAAGAAAAAAACGTGTATTTCTTGATTTTTTGCCCTAATGACGTACCACGTATGAAATCCGGGTGGAACAGCAAACCGATGGATTTAGGAGGAACTCCTTCAATCCGGGTAAAACCTACTGTCTGTCCGGGGGCAAAACTGACGACAGTTTCGTCGTCGTAATCGTAGTTGCTTTTCCCGTAGTTGATCACGCAGCCCTTGGTTTCTTTTAGGAAAATACCATAGAAACCGATGGTCATCCGGTAGTTTTCTTGGCGTTCGGGAGCGTCGAAGTCAACCAAACTCACTAGTGGGTGTAGTGTTTGAAAACCAAACAAGTTATTATATTGTTCGATCGTGTCTATTTTCAGTATTTCGTCCATGTTTTTCATTTGATTGATTCTACAACAAAAATACATCTTTTTTCGTGATCCCGTGTACTTCCCGTGAGTGAAACCGTGATCGGGGTAAGTATTCGGGTAAATTCAGTGATTCAGGTAATATCGTTGCTTGTCAATGAGGTAAGTGATATTCGTGGGCGATCTGAATTTCCCCTCGATTTCAGTACATGCCGGTTGGGAGGTATAAAATGAAAAATCTTTTTCTATCTTTGCCCAAAGAATAGAAAAAAGCCAATGAAATACTACGTTATTGCGGGAGAGGCATCGGGCGATTTGCACGCCTCTAATCTGATTAAGGGATTGAGAAAGTTTGACCCGGATGCAAAGGTCCGCGGGTGGGGTGGTGATTTGATGCGGGAGGCCGGATGTGAGATTGTTCGTCATTACAAGGACACGGCCATCATGGGTTTCCTGACAGTCTTGAAAAATCTGGACAAGATTAAGGCAAATATCGAGGCTTGTCACCAGGATATTCTGGCATGGCAGCCGGATGTTGTGATCCTCGTGGATTACGGTGGTTTTAATCTCCGGGTGGCTAAATTTATCAAGGATGCGAATATTCCCGTGTTCTATTATATTTCCCCGAAAATCTGGGCTTGGAACACGGGACGGGTGAAGAAGATCAAGCGGTTGGTGGATCGTATGTTCGTGATTTTCCCGTTTGAAGTAGATTTTTATGCCCGGTATGATTATCCCGTGCAGTATGCCGGAAATCCGTTGGTGGATGCTATTCACGACCGTCCTTTCAAGAACGAAACATTTAATGAGTTCGTGCAGGTAAATGGCTTGTCCGGTAAACCGATCATCGCTTTGGTGGCAGGCAGTCGTTCGCAGGAATTGAAACACGTGTTGCCGAAGATGCTGACTATGGTAAAACATTTTCCCGATCATGAGTTCGTGATAGCGGGAGCCCCGTCAATGAGTGACGAGGATTATGCACCTTATTTGCAAGACGTGAAGGTTCGGATAATTTACGGGCAGACCTACCGGTTGGTACGACAGGCTCGTGCAGCTTTGGTCACGTCAGGAACGGCCACGCTGGAAACTGCGATCTTGCGGACACCTCAAGTGGTTTGTTACAGCGGGGAAGGGGGGGCGTTGAGTTATTTCCTGTTTAAGACCTTTGTTAAAGTGAAATATATTTCGTTGGTAAACCTGATTGCCGGGCGAGAAGTGGTGACCGAATTATTGATGCAGAAATTGAACGAGAAGAACCTGTTGCGGGAACTCTCGGCAATCCTTCCGGAAGGAGGGAAACGACATCAGATGTTGGACGGGTATGATGAGGTGAACGAGAAATTGGGTGATGCCGGGGCATCCGAACGATTTGCCCGAATGATGATTGACGAGTTATCCCAGTTCCGTGAGTGAGTTGAAATTATGGCTCGTAAAAAATTAGAGCATTAAATGATGATATGGGACTCGTTGAAAAAACTAATCTTTTAGACAACTTGATGGTACTACCAGTATGCCGTCTTCTCGTCTGTACGCGTAATTACCTGTGGCCGTGAGAATCATTTTGAAGGCAGGAGCTTTCATTTTATCTGTGTCAATTTTTGAGGCTAATGAGGTCAGAGTCTTCGCTCCTTCATTTATGAGCGTTTCTCCTCCGAGCTTAATTTCAATCAATCCGTATTTCCCGTTTCGCAGATGAACGACTGCATCACACTCCAGTCCATTTTTGTCTCGGAAGTGATAAACGTTCCCATCGAGTACGTCAGCAAATATACGTAAATCACGCACGCACATTGTTTCAAACATTAGTCCCATGGTGTTTAGATCGTTCATTAAATCATTAGGACCGATACCTAAAACTGCTGTGGCAATAGACGGATCAACGAAATATCGGGTATCTGATGTGCGTATGGCCGTTTTGGAACGCAGGTTAGGGTTCCATGCCGGCATATCTTCTATTACGAAGATTTGTTTTAGTGCGTTGATGTATGAATTTATGGTCTTGTCACTTATGTCAAAAGCCCCTCCGGCTGTCATGTCTGCCTGTATAGTTCCGATGGATGCTTGCGCTCCTTGGTGGCGTGCGTACGAGCGCATGATCCTGCGTGCTGCTTCTGGGTCCCGATTGACGTTGTCGGCACGGGATATATCTGAATCGGTCACTGCGTCCACGTAATCCCGAGCTTGATCTAAGGCTATATCCTTATCCAAAGAAATGGCTCTCGGCCAACCTCCGCGGCAGATAAAGAAAGCGATGTCACAGAGTTCATGGTCTGTGTAACCGTCAACTGTTTCTGAATTTTCAAAGAGTTGTCCAAGACTGACTTCACCAGTTGAATCTCCGCTTTCGAACAACGACATCGGGCGCATGGTAAGCCATGCAAAGCGACCTGTGCCGCTATGGCTTATTTTGCTTTTATCAGCGGGAGTCGCCGATCCCGTGAGGATGAATTGTCCCAAAGCCTCCCTGTGGTCTACTTCAAAACGTATGGCATCCCATATCTGTGGGGCAAGCTGCCATTCATCTATTAAGCGTGGTGTTTCTCCTGCAAGTAATCGATGCATATTCATTTCTGCCATCCTAATATTTTGGGCTTTTTTCTGCGGGTCATCCATGTACAAAATACTCTTTGCCATTTGTTCTGCCGTGGTGGTCTTGCCACACCATTTTGCTCCCTGTATAAGTACAGCACCTTTCCCCCTCAACTTTCTTGCAAGTAAGTTGTCTATGATCCGTTGCTTGTAATTGCTCATAATAATCGTATCTATTTAATAGAACAAAAATAGGTGAAAATTTATCGTTTCCAAAATCGGCTTATTTTTATTTCCTGATTTGGCTATATTTTATTTCCTAACTTGGCAATATTCTCTTGTTAGTTTGTTATTTCTTTACATCATGAACTCTTTTCGTTTTGTCTGAAAAGGAAACGCTGCCCGTCAAAATACGGTTCGACGAGTTCGAACCGGATGAATTTGGCTAGCGTGTTTTCTGCCTTGGGACGGGATATTTTTGCCATACGGCAGTACTGGTTCAGGGTGATTGAGTCGTGTGAAGAAAGGTAATCCAGTAACATTTGTTCTGTTTCCGTGTAATGTACGAATACTCCTTTCGGGGTTCCGGCTTGTTGCCATACTTTGATATGTACGGGGGTGGCAAGTATGTTTTCATCCCGAACCCGGATGTAGGCCCACCAGCGGTTATCGTGATCCTTGGCACAATAGGGTTTCTGTTCTCCCGGTGGAACAATGACTTCGAGAACAGTACGCCCTTCCACGGTGTGGACGTGCATTTCACAATCTATTTGCGGTTTGCAGTAAAGTTTTGCGGCAGCCTCGATCATGTAAATCTCCTCTTCCGAGCGAACCCCGGCAATCTTGCCGTTATCCTTTACTCCTACGAGTAATCGTCCCCCGTCGGTGTTGGAGAATGCGGAAAGGGATTTAGCGATCTTGCGGGCATCGGAAATCTCGAATTTGAAATCCTGTTGCTGGTGTTCTCCCTCTGCAATTCGGGCGTGTATGTAGTCGGCTTTTGTTTGAATCATAGTCTGGTTGTTTTTCTCCGATTGCAAAGATATTGCAATCGGATTGTATGTTCTTTGTTTAAAGAAATTTTAAGTTATCTTTGTCAAATAATTTTAAGTTATGGATCAGCGTGACCTGTTATTGGATTATTTGCACCAAGGGAAAGAGAAGGCGTACGAGTTACTCTATCACTATTATTATGTTCCATTGGTTTTGTTTGCGGGGAAGTATGTGGGGAATGAAGAGGTTGCAAAAGATATTGTGCAGGAGTTCTTTATATCGCTGCTTGATAAAGAGATGGCGTTTGATAATCGGATTGCGCTGAAAGTATATTTATATACGGGAGTGAGAAACAAATCCTTGAATTATTTACGTCATTTAAAGATCAGAAGACAATATGAAATGAAAATGTTGGAAGAGGGGGAGAATCAAGAGGTGTTTTTAGAGCGAATGATGGAAGAGGATGTGTTTGCACGAATTTTAACTACCATAGAACAGTTGCCACCGCAATGCGGAAAAGTTATGTCGTTGACGTTAAAAGGGTATAAAATCTCAGAAGTGGCGGAGTTAATGGGAATTTCTCTGGAAACGGCAAAAGAGTATAAAAAGGACGGTAAAAAGAGATTGTATAATAAATTAAAAGGTGGCATATACTCAATATTTATAGGTATTCTTTTCTCGTAAATACCCGGTTTAAGGTATTTCTGCGACCAAACATTTGTAATACGTTTGTGATCGAATTTTAATTTTTTTTTAATTCTTATCCCCCCGTTTTGTTTTCTGAAGTGTTTCTGGGCAAATGAATGTTAGAAACGGAAGAAAAGAAAATTTATTTGTTTATGGATAAGGAAGAAAATGCACTTAGAATATCAGAGTTTATTTCCAAGTCTTTAGGTGATTGTTTGGAAGAAGGGGAATTGCAGGAGTTGGAAAAATGGTTGACGGAGGACGAGCGCCATCGGGAGTTGTTTGCTCTGTGGAGTTCGACCGAGCTGATGGAGCGTAAGGCGGAAGTATACGAGCGTTTGGATTATATGAGGGCATGGGAAAAATTTAGAAAAGTGAGACAGGATAAACTATCTGCAAGGCGTAGAAGGATAAAGATTACATGGATGAAGTACGCGGCTATGTTTATCGTTCCATTGGGAATTGCGGTTGCGTTACTTTCCAAGGAGGACATAAAAGAAGAGAAGACGGAGGAACCGATAACGGTGAAAGCTGGGAAATCTCAAGCCGTATTAGTCTTGTCGTCGGGAGAAAGGCAGGTCCTGGATTGGGGAGAAAGAAGTATAGAGGACGGGGGAATGAAGATTAGTGCGGATTCCGGGCGGATCAGTTATGATGGCAAATCGCTGTCGGGTGCGGGCGTGCAAGATGCATTTCATATGTTGGAGGTTCCGCGGGGAGGAGAGTATTTTATGACTTTAGAGGATGGGACCAAAGTGTGGTTGAATGCAGCGACACGATTGAAATATCCGGTGGTATTTGCAAGCGGGATTCGTAAGGTGATTTTGGAAGGAGAGGCTTATTTCGAGGTCGCTCGTGATATAAGTCGTCCTTTCGTGGTAGAAACCGTGCAGGCTAAAGTGAGCGTGTTGGGAACTTCTTTTGATGTGTGTGCTTATGCGGAAGAGGGCAAAACGTGGACAACTTTGGAGGAAGGTGTGGTAGAGGTAGAATCTATGGATAAAGGAGAAAAGGTGAGAATGGTGCCGGGCGAACAGGTTTGTTTGACCGGGGGGAAAGGAATGGAAAAATACAAGGTAGAGACAGCATTGTTTACTGCTTGGAGATCGGGACGTTTGGTCTTTAAAGATATGCGTCTGGAGGATCTGATGCGTAATCTGGCACGGTGGTATGATGTGAAAGTCGAATTCTACCGGGAAGAGGCGAAAGATATTGTATTTACCGGTGATGTAAAGAAATATGAAGATTTGAACGAGGTGTTGGAGATCATCGAGCTTACGAGTGACGTGCATTTCACGATAGAAGGACAAAGTATTATTGTACATTGAAAAAATTAGGAACTATGAAAGGTAAGTATGTTTTCAGGCGTATTTTATGGGGCTTGTTGTTCGTGTTTATGTTTGGGGGGAGTGTGTTTGCCCAACAGAAAAAACTAACAATTAATTTGAAGAATGGTTCATTTGCCCAGTTGACAGACCAAATCAAGAAACAGTCAGATTACACCTTTTTCTTTAACAATGCAATGGTTATGAACTTGAAGAAAATGACTATTCAGGTGAAAGAAGTTACGTTGGATTCTGTGTTGAATATTGCCTTGAAGGGTTCAGATCTTACCTATAAAATAAAGGACAAGACAGTTATATTATATGCAAAAGGAACTCCGGAGGCGGCTTCCAAAACGGTCAAGATCCAAGGACAGGTGAATGATGAAGAGGGGGCAGCATTACCGGGAGTAAATGTTTTTATCAAAGGAACAACAGTGGGTACCGTGACAGGAATAGACGGGAATTATTCATTGGTCGTACCTGACGTGATGGGCATGGAGGTCGTGTTTACCTTTATCGGTAAAAAGACAAAAGAGATTAAATATACGGGCGATCGTTTTATGAATGTCGTGTTGAAGGACAGTTATAACGAGATGGACGAAGTACAGGTAAGGGCCCGGGCAAATATTAACGAGATTGATGTGCGGGCTAAAACGGGGGTGGTGAATGAAGTGGATGTCCGGCGCATGAACAATAAACCCGTGTTGGATATGGCGCTTGCCCTACAAGGTATGGCTCCGGGATTAATTGTGACCAACAAAGGAGATTTGGGTAGTAAACCGGAAATTCGTATTCGCGGAACGTCTTCTTTGCGGGCGGGAGATGCGGCAAACGAACCTTTGTATGTTCTGGATGGTCAAGTGATTTCATCAGATGCTTTTTTAACTTTGAATCCCAATGATATAAAGGAGATTAAAGTGTTGAAAGATGCTGCGGCTTGTGCGCTGTATGGAATCAAGGCGGCAAACGGGGTGCTGGAAATCACCTCCCAACGAGGTACAGCCGGGAAAATGGTATATAATTATAGTTTCAGTGGGGGTGTGACTCTTCGGGGACGTCGGGGGGTAGATATGATGGATTCGAGAGAAAAGCTGGAATTAGAACGTCGACTGGAAAATACAGCAACTCCGGGGTATCGATACAGTGAAGATTACTATCGGAAATATCATGCGAATGATCCGAATTTGCAGAGTTTAATTGCCAGAGGGCAGCAAATACTGGATTCCTTGTCACGTATTAATACGGACTGGTTCAAAGAGTTATTGCGTAATAATTTCTATCAGGAACATAATTTGAGTGCGAGAGGGGGAACGGAACAAACCAGTTTTTATGCCTCTTTGAATTATTCGCAACAGGGAGGGCGTATTCCCGGAAACGATATTAAGCGGGTAACGGCACGGTTGAGCGTGGATCAGGAGGTAACCCCAAAGTTGTATGCATCTTTGAGTGTCAATGGCGGGTATTCCCTCACGAACACGCCGAATGGTACGAGTTATTCTCCGACGGATTTAGTGTATCAGTTGAATCCTTATGAAACGAAAGATGTGAACTCGGAGTTGGTTTCCTTTCCGGGAAGAACGTACGCAGATTTGTTCAACCAATATAGTGAAGAATCATCAGATAAACGGGCCGGTGTTTCAGGAAGTATAAACTTTCGGGGAATCGAAGGGTTGGAGATTGCTGCCGTCGCAGGTATTGATTACGTGTTGTCGGAGAAACTGGGAATTACGCCTCCAACCGCGTATTCAGAAATTACAAGCGGTGTTCCGGAACGGGAACGGGGAAAATTGACAAAAGATAAAAATACTACCATGAATCTGTCTTCGAATGTACGTGTGACTTATAATCGGGCATTTGGAAAACATGATTTGACTTTGGGAGCGAATTTTGACTTTTATTCCGATCGCTATGATAATTTGGGAATTACAGGTTATGGATTGACTAAGAAGATGCAGTCCGCATCAGGTGTAAATCAATCAATAGAGGGTAACCGGAAACCATCATTCACTTCAAAGAATGAGAAGACGGCTCAGCTCGGTATAGGAGTTTTAGCCGGATATTCCTGGAATAATATCTATGATTTGTTCGGAACATATAAGAGTGATGCATCTTCCATATTACCTAGTGATAAACGTTGGAATTCCGCTTGGGCAGTCGGTGCCGGATGGTCGTTGAAGAATTATCCTTTTTTGCAGGATAATGGGGTATTGACTGAGTTGAAATTAAGAGCATCCTACGGTTGCACGGCAAGTTTACAGGGCGTCTCTCCTTCGTCGGCAGTGGCTACGTTTCAATATTCCGAGGATTCGTATGGGGACGATCAGTTGTTATCATTGATGGGGTTGTATAATGCCGATTTAAAACCGGAACAGACCATTGATATTGATGCGGGAATTTCCTTGGGATTATGGAATCGGGTGACGTTGAATGCCGGATGGTATCGCCGTCGTACAAAAGATGCTTTGCTGGATGTACCTATCCCGGCCTCGAACGGGTTTACTACGTTGAAACGGAATATCGGTATTCTGGAAAATAGCGGTGTCGAGGGTGAATTGTATGTAAAAGTAGTGGACCGGAACAACTGGCGGATGTCCGGGCGTTTGAATCTTGCCTACAACCAGAATAAGGTCGTGGATTTGTATCACACGGACTGCCTGTACACGTCAGAGTATGATATGGTTCCCAGTTTTGAGGTTGGAAAATCGTATGATATGATATATGGTCCCGTGTCATTAGGGATTAATCCGATGACGGGGCTTCCGGTATTTCGGGGAGCTGATGGACAAGAGATTGCCGCGACGGAAAAACTGACACGCGAGGATATGGTTGCCTTGGGACATTCCACCCCGCCTTATTCCGGTAGCTTTTTTTACTCGGTGTCCTATGGTAACTTTGATCTGGATGTGGATTTTTACTTCGTGTTCGGAGGCAAGAAGGCGTACAGTTTTTCATACGTGCGAGAGGTAAGCGATGCTAATTATAATGCGATCAAAGGGCAGGTAGAGAATATGTGGTTTCAAGAAGGAGATGAAAATAAGATTTACCATCGTCCCTATTATTCCTCGGCAGCCGTGGATAATCTGAAATTGTATGCTAACAGCCGTACCGTGGGAAGTAGTGATTATTTGCGTATGTCTTCCTTGTCATTGAGATATAGATTGCCTTATTGGTTGATCGAGAAGACAAAGAATGTGATTCAATACGCGTCGGTTGCTTTTCAAGCATCCAATCTATTCACCTTGACCCGTTACAAGGAGTCTGACCCAGAATCCGGTTCGTTAGTGGGGACGCAACAACCGGTATTTACGTTGAATTTGAGTGTAAGTTTTTAATATATAAGATATGAATTGGAGGATAATAATTTGTGTGGTTGGCTTCCTGATGGGAGGTTGCTCACTTAATATACCGTTGGAAGATCAGTTTTCCGATCCGGATGCAATAACGGATGTTTTGTCGGCTCGTTCGTTGCTGGCATCTGCTTACGAGGGATTGCCTCAACACTTGTTCGAGTACTCGGTTCTATCGGATGATTTTTGTCCCACCCAACATTTAGACCGGGATGCCACGTTGAAAAATCTGTATGACTGGAGGGAGGTTGAAATGACGGATTTGGCGGGAACGTTATGGACCGAATATTACATGGTGGTGGCTGAGGTGAATGCTTTGTTGGCCCGGATGGATGGGGTGATCACGTTGAATGATACCGAAGTGGAGGAAAAGGAGAGGATTATTTGTGAGGCCAAGGGGTTGAAAGCATGGTGTTACTTTGATTTGTTACGCCTGTTTGCTCCTCGTTATGAGGGGAATGAGTCGAAGGACGGGATTATTTTGAAAGACCGGGTGGAGCTTGACTTTTTGCCTCGTTCATCTATGAAAGCTTGCGTGGAGGAAATTCGGAAATTACTTAAAGAGGCTAGAAGTGAGAAAAATACAATGAAGAATGTACATTGGCTATCCGATAAGAGTATTGCTTATTTACAGGTCGAATTAGAGTTGTATGCGGGTAATTATTCCGCCGTATTGGAACAGACGGAAGATTTGGAAACCGTGTATCCGGAAACGATGTTAGGAGCCGGAGCGTACGAGGCACTTTGGAGTGGCAATGGCTCGGAGGCTCGGATTTTCGCAAAATATCAATTGTCCCAGATTTATGAAGAGATTCGTTTTGAAACTTTCGATAAGGGGGATTACTTGGTACTGACGGATGAGGTACTATTTGAGGATGGGGACATTCGGAAAGAATGGTCTGAGGTGGAGTTTGTGATGCCGGATGCTCGTGAAGTTCGTTTACTGGGGAAATATAATAAAATGAACCGGGACGAGATTGCGAGTAAATACGTGAATATGGCACGAGTTGCCGGAATGTGGCTGATGCGTGCGGAGGCTTTAGCTCGTTCAGACCGAAGTGGTGATGCCGTGAGCCTGATGAACCGGATGATGGAACAACGGGGAGCTACCGCGTGGAATACGGAATTATCGGGTAATGAGTTAATAAATAAAATTCTGGAGGAACGTAAAAAAGAATTTGTGGGTGAAGGAGTCCGTTTTTTTGATATGAAACGATGTGCTATTCCGGCCAAACGCTACGGTGTGTATGGTAAACAAGTGTCGGCTACGATTAAGTCAGACGACTATCGTTGGACCTTACCGATTCCGGCAAGTGAATATAGGTATAACACGTTGGTCAAACAGAATGAAGGATGGCCGGTTTTGGCTGTGTGAAGTATAGGTATAAATTATAAAAGGTTAGTTATGAGTACCATGGGAAAATTGCAAATCATGCTTTTATTGTTGATCGCCGCTTTTTCCGGTTGTTCGGAATCGGACGAGAGAGAATATATGGGGAAGAATTCGATATATATCAGAACAGAGGGAGATCCGGTAATATTGGCAATGGACAATGAGCCTTTGAAGGCGACGTTAATGTTGATACGTGCCTATGATAAAGACGTGTCTCTGGAAATTGACGTGAAATACCTGACGGAAGGGGTGGAAAACTTGGTGACCGTGAATCCTGCCGTTGTGACCATTCCGGCGGGAGAAAAGAGTGTGGATTTTGAAATTATCTCAAATGATAAGGAGGGTGTGGAGGATAAGGTATATTTGGAAATAGGAGTAAAATATCCATTGCCGGAAGCGGATATGGGGAAAGTGGAGGAGGTGTTGCGTGTTGTCGTGAAACCTTATATGGAGGCCGAGGATTTAACCGAAGAACAACAGGCATTGCTGGAAGGGTACAAGGCGAAAGGGTTGGATTTGAGTAAGTGGATAGGAGTGATCCCGGTAAGGGTGAGCGTGGAGGTACCACCTACGGATGGCTTGGAATCTTTAATTAACGGGATGAAGAAGGTGTATACCGGAAAGACCGTGATTACGTTGAGTGAAGACGCAACGGCTGAACAACCGATACTTAAAATGACGAATAATCCGATGGGCTTGACCGAGTTTATGTATGATATGTTGCGTAAGGAGACGGTTGAAAATGATATGTTTTGGTATTATGATCCTGGAGAAGGGGAGGTAAATCCTTATATGGCAATGATGGAATTAATCGGGCTTTCTAAAACAAGTCTGGAAACTTTTGAGATGACGTTGGATAATATCCGTGTTGATCTTCCCCAAAACGGTGTATCAAATGTAGAATTTCTGGGGGAAAGACCTGATATATGGGATGAAACAGAATTGATAACCATTGTTCCTTTTGCTTATGATTATTCTGCATGGAATCGTTTGAAAGAGATGTTGGATACAGGAGATAATGAACTTGCACAAGAATATGTGGAGTATGGAGCCACTCTCGACCCTACCCAATATCTGTTCTATTCGGGAATAGATGAAGATTACTGGGAAGATGGTAATTGGATTGAACCTCAGGGAATATTGACAGGTAATAAGTTGACGTTCCAGTTTAATTTTGATCATTATAGTGCCGGAGGATACAGCATTATTAGAGTAGAATACACTTTATCTGAGTAGTCGTATGAATATATTGAAATGCCTATTTACCGTATGTTTGCTAGGAATGTTTTTTTCGATAGTGGAAGGACAGAAACGTGTTCCTGCAAATGAATTGATTGCGTTACCGGAAGGTACCGTGTACAAACAGTTGCCGAATGGATTGCATTATGTTATTAAACAAAATGATATGCCGGGGCATAAGGTTGAATTCCGTTTGATCCTGCGTGCCGGCTCGATCTTGCAGACCGAGAAGGAAGGTGGTGTGGCACACTTCCTTGAGCACATGGCTTTCAACGGGACTGAACATTTCCCGAATAAGGGAATCGTTGAATTTCTTGAGTCGTTGGGAGTGAAGTATGGATTTGGGATTAATGCTTTTACCGGATTTGACCGTACAATTTATATGTTTTCCATTCCGACAGACCGACCAGAAGATCTGGATCGGGGATTGTTGATATTGAAAGATTGGTTGACGGGCATTCAAATACGTCCGGAACAAGTTGAAAGGGAAAAAGGGGTGATATTGGAAGAGGCCCGCGGGTATGATACGGGTGATCCTTTTTACGATGTGAAAGTCGGGGGAACCCGTTATTGCGAACGGATGCCTTTGGGGACCCCGGAGGAGATAAAGAGTATGACCGCGGAGAAACTGGAAAACTTTTATCGGAAATGGTATGTGCCGGAGTTGGCCACGATTGTCGTGGTTGGAGATTTGAATGTCGGGGAGATGGAAGGAAAGATCAAAGAATTGTTTGAAGGGATTCCTGCGGTAAAAACAACCGGGTACAAGGAATATCCTTTGGGGTACAAAGAGAAGGTGGCTTACCAGGAAATGCAGGATACGTTGATTAGTCGTTCGACATTAGAGTTAATATTACCAAAAGTTACTACCGTGCAATCAACTTACGGTGACCGTCTGAAAAAGATAAAAGAGAGTGTGTTGGTGTCGGCTGTCAATGCCCGCTTTAAGGCACAAGATTTACGGGTTTCGTTGTCCGACAACTGGTATCTGAGTGACAAAGACCATCTGGTGTTTTCCATCGACGGGGAGCATGGAACCGAGATAAAGGAAAAAATCGTGGAGGTCGTGAGTACCTTGAAACAAATTTGCGAACAAGGATTTTGTGAACCGGAATTGGCTCGGTTAAAAGAAAATGCCATAAAGCAATTAGGAAAGCTCTATACCGTTAAGAGTTCCGAACAATGGTGTGAGGATTTTGCAGACTTGGCAATTTCGGGCGAGCGTTACGTGACGGATACCTTACATAATGGTTGGCTCGCCACTCAAATACGCGGAATTGATAGTAAGGAATTACAGACCTTGGCGGGTAAGTGGTTCGGGCGTTTATCTCACGTGCGTGCAGCCTATCATTATAACCCGTTGAAAGGAGAAAAGTTGACGGAAAAAGAAATTCAGGACTCTTGGGAGGAGGGAGAAAAAGTCTCTCGTGGCGTGTACGAGTATGCGGTGGTGGAAGAGGAAGAACAGGAGAAAGTGGATGTGCCTGAATTTTTAGTACGTAAGTTTACGCCTTCCCAGCAGTTGATTGCTTCGGAACGCATGATTGATGGGCTGGACGTGAAAGAAATTTGTCTGACGAATGGCGCACGGATTATTTTGAAACGGACGAAAGATGAGGATCGACAAATCACGTTAACCGCTTTTGCTAGGGGAGGAGCCTCGATACTGACTCCCGAAAATTACCCCTTGTTGGAAGGCGTGGCAGGTTATATGGAGATGGGGGGAATCGAGAAGATGGATTATGACTCGTATTGTGAAATGTTGGCACAGGAGGAAATGGCTTTTTCCGTAACGTTCGAACCTTACTGGCATGGGTGGATTGCCATGGCTCCGGCAGACAAGGTTACTGAATTATGCCATCTGGTGTATGAAAAGTGTTTTTATCCGGAAAAGCGGTATGAAGATTTTGAAGATGCCAAACAAGATATGTTGGCAAATGTGGGACAGGAAACGGTGTTGTCGAAGATGTTGAAAAGTGCGCCGGACAGACAGATGGCGGCACGAATAGATCAGTTAATGGGTAATTCCTTGGCAACTGGAAAAATGGCCGAGAGTCGGGAGGAAATAGAGGCGCTGAATCTGGATGACATTGCTGACTTTTACAGGCAGTTGTACACAAATCCCAATGGATTAGTGTGTGTAGTTTGCGGAAATTTTGATATGAACGAGGTGGAACGTGATTTGGTCGCTGTTTTCGGTATGTTTCCTGCGCAAGAAAAGGTTAATAACTGGGTATTGCCGGAGTTTGATTACCCGAAAGGAGGTTTCCGGGAGATATTCCCGAATGAGAATGAAGGACAGACTATTTTTGATTATCTCTATTATGGGAACTACGAGGCGGGATTACGCAATTCTTTGATGCTGAAATTGGTGAGGGATGTTGTTCGCAATCGCTTGCTGAGCGTGTTACGGGAACAAGAGTCTTTGCTGTATTCTCCATATATGCTTTTATATTACAAAGGATTACCGCAGGCCGGATATTATTTTGATATTAATGCCTCGGTGGATACTAAAAATATGGAGAAGGTCGATCAGCTGTTGAAGGAAATTATCCGGGATGTACAGGAGAATGAAGTGGAAGAGAGCGAATTGGCTGCATTGCAACGCTCCTTTGTCGTGACTCGGCGTGAGGTGGTAAATGATTACGCTACCGCAGAGTGGAAGAAGTATTTGATGGGTGCTTTGCGGGATGGAGAGACGTTGGACGATCTGGCACGTTACGAGGAGATTCTGTATTCGATCACCTCGGCAGATCTGAAAGATGCCTGTCGGAAGTATCTGAATATGGAGAGATGTGGTGTTTTGTTAATGCAGGGCAAAGAATCGAAATAAAATATTTTCAAGTAGTAACGGAATGAATGATATAATATGAGGAGTTGTTTGACTATTTTACTAGTAATGTTGTTGGGTTTAACCAACTATGGTAAAGGACAGGAAAAGAAAGCTTACCGTTTGTTTGATGCGAAGGGAAAGGAAATCGAATATAAAGAGATGATGAAAGTGCTGAAGGCGCAGGATGTCGTGTTTATCGGTGAGGTTCATAATTGTGCCATAGCCCACTGGTTGGAATACGAAATGGTGAAGGACTTGCACGCTGCCCATAAAGACAAATTGATAATCGGGTTGGAAATGCTGGAGGCGGATAACCAGTTGATTGTAGATGAATATATTGAACGGTTGATTTCTTCCGATCGTTTTGAAGAGGAGGCCCGGTTGTGGCCCAATTATCTGACAGATTATGCACCTGTTGTCGGGTTAGGACGTGAACACGGGTTACGGGTGGTTGCGACGAACGTACCCCGGCGATATGCTAATATGGTGAAAAACGGGGGATTTGAGGCTTTGGAGAAATTATCGGGAGAGGCTAAAAAATATATCGCACCCCTGCCGATTGATTACGAGCCGGATGAAGAGGCCGCCGGGATGTTTGGTTTGATGATGATGACTTCGGGAAAACATACCGATCCGGAGAATGTAGCTAAAGCTCAAGCATTGAAAGATGCCACGATGGGATGGTTTATTGCCCAGAATTTGAAGTCCAAATTTGTACATCTGAATGGGAACTATCATTCGGATTTTAAGAAAGGCATCATCACCTATCTGAATAAATATCGTCCCGGTTTGAAGATTGCAACCGTATGCTCTGTGCGGCAGGATGATATAAAAAAATTAGGGGAAGAAAATGAAGGACGTGCGGATTTTTATATCTGTGTTCCAACTGATATGACCATGACATATTAGGATATTTCGAAAATTCTTCCTATCTTTGTACTAGAAAATGAGACATGAATCCATATACATCCGGGAGGGATGCTGGTTTGTGTCTCTTTTTTTATGGGTGTGAGAGTGTCTAATCAAAGTAATTGGTGCATGGGAAGAATAAAAGAAAAAAGGCGAGTGGCGGCGGCGAGTCGGGGGCAGGTTCATCTGAATCCCTTGGGTATTGATGCGGCAATCAAGGCTTACAAGACGGCGGTTCTTGATAGCGAACGGATGCAGGAAAAGATCCGGGAATTGATCCGTATGGGTGATTTTTGCCGGGAGGTTTGCCGGGACGAGGAGGCTCTTGATGCTTACGAGCGTGCCCTCACGTGTTGTCGGGAGAACGAGAATAAGCGCTCCCCCCGTTTCTGGGAGGTGGCTTGTTATTGCGCATCCCGTGTGGATGAGTTATCGGCTCATCAGCGAAAAGATTGTTCGACAATGGTCAGTCTGGTTGACTTTTATGCAGATAATTTTGAGGGCGTGTCAAAAGCCTTTTGGCACACCCTCTAGTTTATAAAGTTTGTAAAGTTGAACCTTTGGTTCTGAAAGTTCATAAAGTCCGTTGAGCCTAGCGGGCATTTTCTCTACGGTAGCTTTGCTACCGATGAACCCGATCCGAAGGACTTCCGTTACCTTATGAACTTTATAAACCTTATAAACTTTTGATACTTCTTTAAATCAGGTCGTGTGGATTAATTTTCCAAAAAGAATTTCAAATCATCATCCGCGGTCGTGATCCCGGCAATACCGAATTTTTCCACGAGTACTTTCGCCACGTTTGGAGAAAGGAATCCGGGTAAGGTCGGTCCGAGGTGAATGTTCTTCACTCCGAGATAGAGCAAGGCTAACAACACGATGACAGCTTTCTGCTCGTACCAAGCGATGTTGTAAACGATAGGTAATTCATTAATGTCTTTTACCCCGAAAATTTCCTTCAGTTTCAAGGCAATAACTGCCAGCGAGTAGCTATCGTTACATTGTCCGGCGTCCAGTACTCTCGGAATACCGTTAATATCCCCAAGGGGTAGTTTGTTGTAACGGTACTTGGCACATCCCGCGGTAAGGATCACCGTGTCTTTCGGGAGTTTCTGGGCGAACTCGGTGTAATATTCCCGACCTTTCATCCGGCCGTCGCATCCTGCCATAACGAAGAATTTGCGGATAGCCCCGGACTTCACGGCTTCCACGACTTTGTCTGCCAGTGCGAACACTTGGTTGTGGGCGAATCCTCCAATGATACTTCCGGTTTCGATGGCCTCCGGTGCCGGGCATCTTTTAGCGTGTTCGATGATTTCACTGAAATCTTTCGGTTGTCCGGGCTTGCGCTCGATATGCTTGAACCCGGGGAAACCTGCCGATCCGGTCGTGTACACCCGGTCCTTGTAATTTGCGTCCGGATGCGGGGGAACGATGCAGTTCGTGGTGAATAGCATCGGGCCGTTGAAATGTTGGAATTCATACACTTGTCTCCACCACGAGTTACCGTAGTTTCCGGCGAAGTGTTTGTATTTCTTGAATGCCGGGTAGTAGTGTGCGGGTAGCATTTCGCTGTGGGTGTAGACGTCCACACCCGTACCTTCCGTCTGTTCCAAAAGTTCGTACAGGTCTCGCAGGTCGTGACCGCTGATTAGGATACCGGGATTTTTCCGCACGCCGATGTCCACTTTCGTGATTTCCGGGTTACCGTAAGTGTCCGTGTTGGCTTTATCAAGCAAGGCCATGGCATCAACGCCATTTTTACCACATTCAAGAACCATCTGCACGAGTTGGTCGGCAGAGAGAGGGAGCGTGGTGGCTACTAGTCCCCGGTCAATGAATTCGTAGATGGACGGGTTCTCGTGTCCGAGATTATAGGCGTGTTCCGTGTAAGCAGCCATTCCCTTCATCCCGTAGGTGAGCATCTCTCTCAAAGAACGGATGTCCTCGTTTTCGGTGGAGAGAACTCCCACGAATCCGGCTTTCGATTCCATTTCTTCCAACGTGTTGGCTGTCCAGAAGGCTCCCTCGAACGTGATCTTTTCGGGTTTCCCGCCTTTGTCGAGAAAGGCCTGTTTCAGTTGTTCCCGTAATTTGATAGCCTCTTTGATTTTTTCCACGAAACGTTGCTTGTCGAAGTTTGCGTTCGTGATGGTCATGAACAAGCCATCGAGAATAAAGCGATCTGCCGAGTGGTCAACGGCATCGAGGGCTCGGAGTTGTACCCGGTAGTGTGCGATTCCCTTTAGGATAAATAGTAGTAAGTCCTGTAAATTGGCTACATCCGATGTCTTTCCGCATACGCCGCGGACCGTGCATCCGGTTCCTTTTGCTGTTTCTTGGCATTGATAACAAAACATTTTTTCCATGGTCTAGTGTGTTTGATAAATAATTTCTTTAATTGTTTGTCGCGAATGTACGGGTGCGATAAAACAATAGTTGTAATATAAATTACAAACGTGAATTTAATTTTCAATAATTTATACGAGAGTGAATGAAAAAGGTTAAAAGTAAGATAAGGTGTTAAAGAAGAAAGTGATACATTTGTGTATCATTTAAAAGATAACAGAGCATGGATATAGCACGACTTTTCGATTGCCCTTTATGCACGGGAATTCCCGAACGGGAGAGGGAGCAGTTTATAGAAGGATTTGATTATAGCGTGAAGAGCTATATGAAAGGGGAAGTGGTTTTCCGGCAGGGAGACGTGTGCCGGTTCCTTTATATCTTGCTGGAAGGGGAAGTCGAGGCGGAAATGACGGATGATTCGGGAGCCATGTTGCGAATCGAGACGATCCGGGCGCCGAGAGCGCTTGCCCCGGCGTTCCTTTTTGCCGAGGACAATCATTTCCCGGTGACGGCCACCGTTTCGGAGAAGGCCGACGTGTTTATCGCCACGAAAGAATCCGTGTTCCGTCAGATGGGACGTTATGAGAGTTTCCTGCGTAATTTTCTGTCCGTGAACGCGAACCGGACAACTTTCCTTACCGGGCGTTTGCAGTTCCTGTCATTCAAGACGATCCGGGGAAAATTGATTCATTATATTCTGGAACTGGCCTCCCCCGATAAGAAAAAGGTGTTGTTGGGAAAGTCTCAGCAGGAATTGGCCGAATATTTCGGGGTGACCCGTCCGGCATTGGCCAAGGTGTTGTACGAGCTGGCTGACGAGGGGATGATTTCCGTGAATCGCCGGGAGATTATCATTTTGGATCGGGAGAAGATGCGGAGGGCCTTGAATTAGCCTGTCGTGCCGTCTTACCGGGGATGAAGGGGGAAGAGTTTGTCGGTTATTGTAAAAGGGTAATGTAAAATTAAACATTTTTTCGTCGTTTTCGTTAACACGATAACCGGGAGGATGATCATTCGAACATCTGTCTGGGGACATATCGTGAACTTAAATTGTGATAAAATGAGTCTTAAAGAACAATACTGGAGATATTCCCTCGTGGCAATTATTCTGTTGCTGGGAATTCTTATATTTTTTCAAATTCTGCCGTTTTTCAGTGGGATTCTGGGTGCCATGACGATTTATATTCTTTTGCGTAACCAGATGTTGTATTTGACGGAAAAGAAACGGATGAAACGTAGTATCATGGCTATTCTTCTGTTATGCGAGACGATTCTTTGTTTTCTTATCCCCCTGTCGATTGTCGTGTGGGTATTCGTGAACAAGTTACAGGCCATAAACCTGGACCCGCATAGCTTGATTGCCCCGGTGGAACATGTGGCAGAGCTGATCCGGGAAAAAGTAGGGTATGATCTTTTGAGCAAAGGGAATATAGATACGATATTGGCTGCCTTGCCAAAAATCGGTCAGTTTTTGATGGGAAGCATCAGTAGTTTTACCATTAACGTGGTGGTGCTGCTTTTCGTACTTTATTTCATGCTGATTGGTGGGCGGGATATGGAGGAGTACGTGAGCGAGATCCTTCCGTTTAATCAACGGAATAAAAAGAATATATTACATGAGTTCAACATGATCGTGAAGTCGAATGCGATCGGGATTCCCCTGCTTGCCGTGATTCAAGGGGCTGTTGCCATGCTGGGGTATTTTGTATTCGGGGCTCCGAGTCCCGTGTTATGGGGATTCTTGTCCTGTTTTGCCACGATTATCCCAATGTCGGGACTGCATTGATCTGGGCCCCGTTGGCGTTGTATATGGGAATGACGGGGCATTGGGGAATGGCGATCGGGTTGGCGGTCTACGCACTAGTCGTGATTTCGAATGTCGATAATCTGGTTCGGTTCATGTTGCAGAAGAAGATGGCGGACACTCACCCGTTGATTACGATTTTCGGGGTGGTCATCGGACTTTCCTTGTTTGGTTTCATGGGGGTGATCTTCGGACCTTTGCTCCTGTCGATATTTGTCTTTTGCGTGAACATTTTTAAAGTGGAATACTTGGAAGGGGAGGGACGGACGAGATCCAAGATATACAAGCCTTGATTCGTTTTGTTTACAGATGGTAATGAATGGAGTGTGCTATCCTTTTTTCGAGGTATTACAATCACAATCTCGTTGCTACTCTCGGCCAATAGCGTTACCCTGTTATCTCGTGGTGGGGGAATGGAGGGTGTGAAAGGGGGATATCTTCGATAACAATGGGTGTTGGGTGTTCTCTGTTTACTCCCGGAATGTCATTTCGTGATTGTGGGAGGATGTTTAGGGAAAGTTCGGGAATCACGGGGAAGCGTAAACCGTAATTTAGGTATGAATACCAGTAATTCGTGTACATGCGGGTTGGGAGTATTTGCTTATTTTTGCGATAAATTTAATTTTGAGTTGTATTTATGAGATTAATAAAAAGTTCAAGAAAGCGTATGGTACTATGGATTGTTCTGTCGATCGTGGTGGTTATGGCCATTGTCGGGATTGTTTTCGTGAATCAGCCAAGTTTCGGGAGAATTCCCCGGGGAGAACGGCTGGCAAGGATTGAACGTTCGCCGAATTACCGGGACGGGGCTTTCCGCAATATACATGAAACTCCTTTAATGACCTCGGACAAGGGGCGTTTACAGGGATTACTGGATTTCGTTTTTAAGGATAAGACCGGACTGCAACCGGACACGGCGTTGACCGTGGTGAAAACGGATTTACGGCAGATCAACCCGGAAGAGGACGTGCTGGTGTGGTTCGGACATTCATCTTATCTGGTTCAAGTGGATGGAAAACGGGTACTCGTGGACCCAGTGTTCTGCATGGCTTCCCCGGTTTCTTTTATTAATAAGCCGTTCAAGGGAACGGACGTTTATCATCCGGAGGATATGCCGGATATTGATTACCTTGTTATTTCCCATGATCATTGGGATCACCTGGATTATCATACCGTGCGGGCGTTGAAAGACCGGATCGGGAAGGTGATTTGCGGTTTGGGTGTCGGCGAGCATTTCGAGTCCTGGGGATTCGATAAGGAGCGTATTATCGAGTTGGACTGGGAGGATGAGGTTCGTTTAGATTCCGGCTTTGTCATGCATTGTCTGCCTGCCCGGCATTTTTCGGGGCGGGGACTTTCCGCCAATAAAACGCTGTGGGCCTCGTTCTTGCTTGAAACTCCTTCCCGGAAGATATATTTGGCAGGAGATGGTGGTTACGACACACATTTTGCCCGGATTGGGGATTGTTTTCCGGGTATAGATTTGGCCATTCTTGAAAACGGACAGTATAACGAGGGATGGAAGTATATCCACTTGATGCCTGATTACTTGACCCGGGCAGCCCTGGACCTGAAAGCGAAGAAGGTGATGACCGTGCATCATTCCAAGTACGCATTGGCCCATCATCGTTGGGACGAACCGTTACGGAACGAGATGAACATGGCAAAGAACGACTCGTTACACGTGTTGATTCCTGTCATTGGCGAGGTCGTGAGGTGGGGGGAATAGTTCTTTACAAGTTAAGGTATTCTCTAAGAGCGTCTATATAGTCTTCCAAAGCCTTCCTGCCCGTGTCGGTCAGTTGGCATGACGTGCGGGTCTTTTTCCCGACGAACTCTTTTTTCACTTGGATATACCCGGCAGTTTCGAGTTTTTCCAGTTGCACGCTTAGGTTCCCGGCAGTCGCATTCGTTTTCTCTTTCAAGTACACGAAATCCGCTGTCTCTACCGACAAGAGCAGGGAGACTATTGCCAGACGTAATTGAGAATGTAATAGCGGATCTAATTCTCTCATAGTTTTTCGGATTTATTGTTCAGAATATGTCCCGGTATGATCATCATGACAACAAATGACAGGCCAAAGTAGAGATTCCAGAGTATGGTGGCACTGTTATTTATCGTGTAACTCATCAGCATATATATGGCGAACACGAAACCCACAAACGGGAGGTAGAGCAAGCACTTCTCCCTGATGACCAATCCCGTGATTGCAGTCCCGATGCTTGCGTACAGGAGGCATAACGGGAGCATGAGCGTGAAATCACATCTTCCGACAATGAATGATAGAGCCAGCATGACCAGCACGGTTAACGAGAACAAGGTGCCTACTACTTGCCAGACTTTATTGACCATGCTGTCTGTGTAAGTGACGACGGTCGGGGTGTTCCTTTTTTCCTTGAACGCAAGGATAATTACCGGCAGGAACATGAGGAACCAGCCTGCCCACCACCAAGGGGCGTGGGTCATGCAGAGTGACGTGTAGATAATGATCGACAAGATGGCTGCCGTGTAGCCGTAGATGATGAAGTAATTCCCTTGATCTTTTGCGAGGTTCTTTCTGGTTGCTTGTATCATTTGAGAAATAAGTTCTAAACTTTCTTTCTCTGTAAACTTTTTTTCTTCCATGTTTGTTGCGTTTGGTGTTTGTAAAGTGGTTTGTTTTATAAACTATATTCTCAAAAAAAATAGCGCTATTCTTTTTGTTGATGCAAATATAAATCAGTTTATTTTATAAACCAAATGATTTAGTGAATTTTATTCCTTCACGTGGATATTATTTTTTATTTTTGCTTGTAAATATATTGGAGGACGGTATTATGGTAAAACAGGATTATCTCGTGCGCATGATTCAAGAAATTATTTCTGCAATCGCTAGGGCTATATTGAATAAGAAGAAGATTCGCCAGCAGGATCGGGACGAGTATGACTTGTTGACGCAGCAAATGTTGGGATTTCCCGTGAAGGAGCTGGCGACGATGGATGTGCAGGAACTGATTGACCGATATGCCAACGAGGAAGACAGGATTGGTAAGATTGAACTTGCGTCCGTGTACCTGTTGAGATTTTCGGAGGAAGTGGAGGATGATATTTTGTTGAAGTCGAAATTGCGTCAGGATGGGATTCGTTTGCTTAAATATGTTCAGCAGGAAGATACAAACTTTTCAATACAACGGGATTGTCTGATCCGGATGCTGGAAACGAATCAGTAAAATTTGGGGTGTCGTTTGGGAATATCGGGATAATGTTCTACTTTTATAACTTGTCATTTGGACTGATTGTATAGAAAAGGTCGTGGTTGAAGGAAAGTACAAAAATAAAAAGTAGAAGAAATGATACAAATTCAACATTATGAATCTCCCTGTGGAGAGCTGATTCTTGGCTCTTTCGAAGGTAAGCTTTGTTTGTGTGACTGGATGTTTGAAAAACGCAGGGCATCTATTGATAAACGGATTCAGAAAGCGCTAGGGGCCGATTACGAAGAGGGTGTTTCTGGCGTGATCCGGGAAACAATCATCCAGCTTGACGAATATTTTGCTCGTCAGAGGAAAACGTTTGATATTCCGCTCGTCTTTACGGGAACGGAGTTCCAGAATTCGGTGTGGCAGGAGTTGCTGGATATACCATACGGCAAAACGGTGTCTTATGGCGAGTTGGCTAAAAAGTTGGGAAACCCGAAAGCTGTTCGTGCCGTGGCTGCAGCTAATGGTGCGAATCCTATTTCGATTTTTGTTCCTTGTCATCGGGTGATTGGGGGTAACCATAAATTAGTCGGTTACGGGGGAGGCTTGGAGGCTAAAAAGGGATTGCTGGATTTGGAGATGGGGGTGCAAAGTTTGTTGAATGGTATGCGGTAAAATTGTGCATAATAGCTATATTTGTGAAAATAAAGCTAGGGGCATGGTGAAACAAAATGCAATTAAATTTTAATATCAGAAATGGAATATTTAGCGGTGATTCTTCGGAGTTACCGTTATTTTTATGTTCAGATGTTTATAGGTAATTAATTCTCTATATTTGTAATATGATCAATATATGAGTTGAACGAGGCAAACAACGATATGTTGAATGAGGCGATGAAAATGCAACGGTGACTCGAATTAATGCAGTTGATCCTGACGGATATGCGGGAAGAGAGTAAAAATTGTGGGGTGTTGGAGTTTGTCACGTCACCAGTACAAGTAATACCATTGGAGCCGTCATTGTTTTTCGGTCATGGCGGTTGGGCGGTTTCATTTGTTCGTAAACAGGCTGTAATATGAAAGAGAAAATTGATGCGTTGAAAGAGACTTTTTTTATTACTGCCGGAATGGGCGGATCGCTATAATTATTTTGTTGAGCTGGGGGAATCTTTACCTGCAATGCCCGTGGCATTTCAAGTACCGGAGAACCGGATTGCTTGCAATTCGATGTTGTATTTCTACGTGTGCCATACTAAGACCTTTGCTATATATTTGCTTCTGCCAATGCCGTGATACTTGCTGGGTTGGCCGCTATGCTTTTTAACCTCTGCAACGGGGTATCACGGAAGGACATCTGGGATAATATGCCGTATCTACTTGCTACCTTAAAAGAATTGGGGTTGATTGATAATCTCACGCTGTCGAGGCGTGTGGCACTATTGACAATGGTTGAGAAAATAACGAATTCATAAAAAATGATTCAACGAATATTTTGTAATAAACAAATGTTTATCTATATTTGTAGTGTAAAAGTTTCTTTGAAATGTTTTCCTATGAAGAGCTAAAGGCTCGGATAGAACATGAGAAAAATAGTCTTAGGTTCTATGTCCTTTACTGGCATATTTTGAAAAAAGATATGTCGGAAGAGGAACTGGAGAGAATGATTGACTTTCATTTAGATCGTTTGATCGAACTACTCCGGTTGAAAGGTTGACAGGAAGCTCTCGAAAGAGGGCTTCCCAAAGAAACTTTACAATTTTAAATATTTTAGATATGGCAAGTTACAAAGAATTAAACGAGGAATTGGAACAAATGAAAGCGGAATTCTTGACTCTTCATTCCGAGGAAGAAGAGCGGGAATTTGGTGAGAAAATGGAACGATTTGTAGCTTCCAAAAGCCCGGAAGATCGTAAAATTCTCGCTCAAGCGTTTGTGAATGGTGCGAAGGAATCTTGTGAACGTGCGGAGAAATTATACGATGAAACGTTACGTGTTTATCTGGAAGGGATATATGAATCAATTTCGTGGTCTTATGTTGCTCGACACTATTTTGGAAAGAGTCGATCATGGTTGTGCCAGCGTA
The DNA here is from genome assembly GCF_015560935.1 of Butyricimonas sp. BSD2780061689_150309_C8. Classification (NCBI taxonomy): domain Bacteria; kingdom Pseudomonadati; phylum Bacteroidota; class Bacteroidia; order Bacteroidales; family Odoribacteraceae; genus Butyricimonas; species Butyricimonas sp. BSD2780061689_150309_C8. The sequence goes on along the minus strand of NZ_JADMSV010000030.1, from coordinate 25,932 downwards.
TAAATGGGTTGAAGATTAGAAATAAAGAAGTACAATTTACCGAGAATGAAAAGAAGATATTATTAGATGCGTTACTTGATTTAAGTAATAACATTAAACGTACAGCTCTTGTTATAGGGCATCTCTGAAACTTTTACAACTTTAGAGGAAACCCGCCATTCTCGTGGCGGGTTTTTTAATAGTAAAGTTGCTACGATTTGTTTTGTAGATAATAGTAATTTTACTATCTTGGTATTGTTGGATAAATAAAACAGAGTTCTGTGAAAGTATTAGAGATATTGAGAAAACTCAATGAGGACGGTTGGCAGCTTGTACACTAGAGAGGCAGTCACCGACAATACAAGCACCCGACCAAACCGGGGAAGGTCACGGTAAACGGTAGATCGTCAGATGATATTACTGGAACGTTATTGAAAAGCAATCCGGGTTAGTTTTCTAACCCGAGTAAAAGAGAAAAGTTATGGAGAAAGTGAGAGTACAAGTAGCAAAAACACCGGAAGGTTATTGTGCGACGGTCGATATTCTTCCAGGTTTTATTGTTGCCGTCACGGGTGACTTTGGTGAACTAAAAAAAGAGTTATTTGAAAGTGTTGATTTTTACGTGGAATGTGCCAAAGCTGATGGAGATGTATATCCGGAAGTCTTGAATCAAGAATACGAATTTGAATACAAATTTGACGTGGAGAGTCTTTTGTTCTTCTACGAGAAAATATTGAGTAAGGCGGCATTGGAACGTTTAACCGGAATAAATCAAAAGCAACTTAGTCATTACGCTTGTGGACGTTCTAAACCACGTCCGGCTCAGGCTCAAAAAATAGTGAATGCCCTGCATACATTGGGGCGGGATTTATTAGCTATCTCTGTCTAAGTTATCCAACTGAAGTGTACCCCAAAAGTTTTATGTCTAACTTTTGGGGTGCACTTCACTTTTTGGACAGCCCTTTGGTTGTAGGTTGTAAGCTAAAATACATCTTCGTGTGTTTCAATTAATGCATTTGCTTCTTGGATGTCATGAGGAGTGTAGATATCTGTTATGAGAATATTAGAATGACGTGCTTGGTCTCGCACGCTTAATTTATCGATATTTCTATCGCGTAATAAACTTGTTATTCCAGAATCTTTCAAACTGTAAAATTTGTATGAGTCTGGAAAATGAAGTTTTTTCCTGATTTCCCGGATCCAGTAGTCTCTAAATTTTTTTTCATTCACATATTCGAATCCGGGCATAAAATCAGTTGAAAATAGATAGGAGTCACTTGGGTTATTAAAAATATTTAGATCAACCATTAGAAGTAAAACCTTCTTGGGGAGGGTTACGACTCCAGCCTCCCTGTTTTTGGCAATGTCCGCCGGAACAAAAATGGTCCGATTCTTTATAGAAATGTGTTCTAATTTTATTTTTGCCATTTCTTTAGGTCGAATAAAGCAATAATACAATATATAACAAGCTAGTAGATAATATTTATTTTGTGTTTTAAGATAATCACTTAGGCGGATTAGATCATTTTTCTCGATTATAGTACGCTTTTTCTTGTGTGCTTTTTTACCTAGTACCGGGATTCCTTCTGTCGGTTTGACATTAACATACTGTTGTTGTAGCAAGAAGGTTGAGAACTGTCGTAACCATGATAAATAATTATCACGAGTTTGGGCTGTATTCTCTCTGTCGATATAAATATGATCTAAAAAAGCAACAACATAAGCAGAATTCAACTGATAAATATATGTGATAGGTATATCTCGTTGCTCGTTATATTGGCGTAGATTTCGTAAAAATGAAGAGTAGGCAACAAATGTCTCTTCTCTGAACACATCATCTTTATATAATTTGGTGATGTATCGTTTGTAGTGTTCGCATACCTCTTCAAATTTGTTATAAGATTTGCCGTACTCGGCTTCAATCCAAGGATTCCAGCCTTGAGATAATTGTTCGTTTAGTCTCTTAAGAAGATCTTGAGCGTATTTTCGTTTTGCGCATACCCCTCCATGCACGTGATTAATTTTTATCCGTTTCCGGTGAAGTTTCCCTAGTGCTGGATCAAAAGCCATGAACCCGATATACCATTCTTTTCCCGTGTAAAGTTGTGGGGGTGTGTAGGAAACGATCTCGTCAATTCGTGTTTTTTCGTGATTTGTCATTTTTTTTTTGCTTACTCACATCTGTTGTGACTATGCAAAGATATATATGTATCAATACTTGTCCCGTTTTTGTCCCGGTATAAAAATGGGGAAGCGGTTTAATAAATTGTTATTCAATTTACTAAACCGCTTTCTGTCGGGATGACAGGATTTGAACCTGCGACAACACGCCCCCCAGACGTGGACTCTACCGGGCTGAGCTACATCCCGAAATGCGGATGCAAATGTAGTAAAAAATTTTGGAATGAAACAAGGAGTTGAAAGAAAAATCTGATGATTGTTTGTGATTTTTGGCTTAGATTGCAGGTTTTCATGGGTTTGGGGAATGAGAATACGGGGATATGGGGTAAAAAAAATTGGATAAACCATTTTTTTAGGTAACTTTGCAATCCATTACGTGAAATTGTATTGTAAATTAAAAGAAAGGAATTGTCTATGTCAACAGAAAATGCTATAGAAAGAGTTAAATGCTTGATTATAGGGTCAGGGCCTGCCGGGTATACGGCAGCGATATACGCATCGAGAGCTAATTTGAATCCGGTGTTGTACACGGGAATGCAAATGGGTGGTCAGTTGACCACGACCACGGAAGTGGAAAACTTCCCGGGATACCCGGAAGGCGTGACCGGTCCGGTGATGATGGAAGATATGAGAAAACAAGCGGAACGTTTCGGAACGGATATTCGTTTCGGGATCGCGACGGATGTTGACTTTTCCGGTCATCCTCACAAGGTTACGATCGACGGGGAGAAGGTGATCGAGGCGGATGCCGTGATTATTGCAACGGGTGCAACTGCCAAGTACTTGGGTCTGCCTTCAGAAGAGGCATTCCGTGGGGCTGGTGTTAGTGCTTGTGCAACTTGCGACGGATTCTTCTATCGCGGAAAAGACGTGGCTGTTGTAGGTGGTGGAGATACCGCTTGCGAGGAGGCTACTTATTTGGCCGGGTTGTGTCGTAAAGTATATTTGATTGTTCGTAAGAACTATTTGAGAGCATCGAAGGCTATGCAGGAACGTGTGTTCAGAACGGAAAACATTGAAGTATTGTTCGAGCATAACACGTTGGAATTGTTTGGGTCAGACATGGGAGTTGAGGGCGCTCGTTTGGTGTACAAGAAGGGAACCCCGGAAGAGGCAACCAAGGAGATCAAGATTGACGGGTTCTTCCTGGCTATCGGGCATACTCCGAATACAGAAGTGTTCAAAAAATATATCGAAGTCGACGAGCAAGGGTATATCATTACCGAAGGTAAGTCTTGCAAGACGAATGTACCGGGTGTGTTTGCCGCAGGAGACGTGATGGACCCGACTTATCGTCAGGGAATTGCTGCTGCCGGAACCGGTTGCCGTGCTGCTATTGATGCGGAACGTTACATCGGAGAATTACACGCGTAAGTGATTTTCTCTCGAAGAGAACTTTTTTGAAATAAATAAAAGCTGTTTGAAGGTGTCTTTAAACAGCTTTTTCCATTAAAATGATGAATGATGATGAGATACTGCTTTGTTTGTTTGCTGTTGGTAATCGTTTCTTTCGGGCGAGTGAATGCACAGGAAAATCGTAATGGTTTTCGATTGGACACGATCTATAAATCCGGGGCAAAACGCCAAGTGGTGAAATCTCCCGTGAAAAAGAGTGTCCCCTTGAAATCGTCCGTGTCCCGGAAAGCGGGAAAATGGACATTAAGCGGCTCTTGTGGGATGTCCTTCGGGGATTATACCAGTATTGATGTTTCTCCCCAGATCGGGTATCGCTGGAACGAGTTCTTCTCGGCGGGAGGAGGGGTAAGTTACAATTATCACCATTCTTCCAATCGTTATGATATGAATTATCTCGGGATAAACGTGTTCGGGCGGGTGAACCCGGTGCGGTATATTGCTCTCCAAATCCAGCCGGAACTGAAGGGAAGTTGGGGAAAATCGTATGAGAAGAAGATTGACTTCCGTTATGTCCCTACGATGCTCGTGGGGGGAGGTGGAGTTATTCCCACCGGAACAGGCTCTATTTCCGTGATGTTTTATTATGACGTGATACAGGATAAGTATTCTCCTTACGGGAAAAATTGGGTCTGTTCCGTGGGGTATTCCTTTAATCTTTGATTATTTTATCGTGACCATCGTGGCCCCGTAACCATATTGCTTGAAAGAGGCGTCCTGATGGTTGAAACGTTTGTATTTGGTTTGAAGTTCCCAAAGGATACGTTGCCTTAATACTCCGTCTCCTTTGCCGTGTATGAACACGATCTTTTGGCCCCGGCGGAGTTTGTATTGTTCCAGTGTTTTGTGGAACACGTCCATCTGGTAGTCCAGCATATCCTTATTTTCCATGCCTGTCGTGTCGTCGAGTAGCTTGTCAATGTGCAAGTCGATCTCGATGATGTTGCTATTGGATTGTTTGGGAGTTTCCTTGTGGGGCGTGTCTTCCGTTTTGTGAGGCGTTTTTTGTAAAAATTGTTCCGGAATGGTTTCCAAGCCTTCTTCTTTGACGATGGATTCTTTGTCCAGCGGTCGGAGTAGCGAGGTGGAATTAAACCAGCGGGTATGTTTGTAAGCTCCCGCTTTACACAAGTTTACCGGGGTGACCTTGATTTGCGTGTCGATGGCGTTTTTCAGAACGTGAACGCCTTTCTGGTAGAACACGGATTGCACGTGTATCGCTTTAATCGTGTCGATTTCTTTGAGCGAGTAATTGCCGATCAGGTATGTCGTGTTCGGGTTGCAGTTGCCTGCCGTAATCCCGGTGTACTTTTCCCCGTCATGAAACGAGATGGAATAAAGACTGGTTTGAGTGGTATCGTTCACGAAATAAATATCGAACCGACTTTCTGTCAGGTTGTTGAAATTTTCGGGGACGAATGCGATGTAAAGGGTATCGGCCAATTCCATGACCACGTTTTTCTGTCCGGATGCGGATGTGGCGGAAACCGTTTTTGTCGTGTTACTGTCGGAATGAATGACCACCAGGTTATTCACGGATGCGGGAATTTCGAACCCGTATTCGTCACAATACACGTTCACGGTGTTGTTGTCTATGATGCCGGTAACTTTACCCTCTAGCTTGTCTGATATAAATCGTACAATGTCGCCTATTCTTATATTCATGTCGTCTTCTGTTTTATTGTTAGGCAAAAATAGTGTTTTTTTCATTTGAAAATATTAATTTAGCCAGCCGATTGGTGAGTTAAAAACTAAAAGTTAAAAACTAAAAGAGGGGAAAGTAGAGACTAAATTAATGATTATTAGTTGATTCGTGGGGAATGGCAATAATAAAATGAAGTAAAAGATAATATAATGACATTACAAGAATTTCAACAATCAATTAGGGAAGGGATTCCGGCAGAGTTGCCGGCTCCGAAGGCTTACGAGCCGGAGATTAACCATGCCCCTAAAAGGAAAGACATCCTGACGAAAGAAGAAAAGAAACTGGCGATACGTAACGCTTTACGTTATTTTGACCCGAAACACCATGCCGTGTTGGCCCCGGAGTTTGCCGAGGAGTTGGAGAAATACGGGCGTATTTACATGTATCGTTTCCGTCCGGATTACAAGATGTATGCTCATAATATCAATGATTATCCTCACAAGAGCCTGCAAGCGGCGGGTATCATGCTGATGATGAATAATAATCTGGATTATGCCGTGGCTCAACATCCTCACGAATTGATTACTTACGGGGGAAACGGGGCGGTGTTCCAGAACTGGGCTCAGTATCGTCTGGCAATGAAGTATTTGTCGGAAATGACCGACGAGCAGACGTTGGTATTATATTCCGGTCACCCGATGGGATTGTTCCCGTCGCATAAGGATGCTCCGCGTGTAGTGGTTACGAACGGTATGGTAATCCCGAATTATTCCAAACCGGATGACTGGGAACGTTTTAACGCTTTGGGTGTTTCCCAGTACGGGCAGATGACTGCAGGCTCGTTCATGTATATCGGTCCGCAGGGAATTGTTCACGGAACCACGATTACCGTGTTGAATGCCGGGCGTAAGATTTCCAAACATGGAGAAGGATTAGCCGGAAAATTGTTTATCACCGCGGGATTAGGTGGTATGTCGGGTGCGCAGCCGAAAGCCGGGAATATTGCCGGATGTATCAGTATTACAGCCGAGATTAACCCGAAAGCCACGCATACCCGTCACTCTCAAGGATGGGTGGATGAGGTGATTGATGATTTGGATAAACTGGTGGAACGGGTGAAAGTGGCTCGTGAGAAGAAAGAGACTGTTTCCATTGCTTACCAGGGGAACGTGGTGGACGTGTGGGAACGTTTCGCGGAGGGTGATGTGCCTGTTGAACTGGGATCAGACCAGACGTCATTGCATAACCCGTGGGCCGGTGGTTACTATCCCGTGGGCGTGAGTTTCGAGGAGTCCAAGCGGATGATGGCCGAGGAGCCGGAGTTATTCAAGCAAAAGGTACAAGAATCTTTGCGTCGTCACGTGGCTGCTATTAACAAGTGCGTGGCACGTTTCAATACTTATTTCTTTGATTACGGTAACGCATTCCTATTGGAGTCCTCCCGTGCGGGTGCTGACATCATGAAACCGAACGGTGATTTCAAATACCCGTCATACGTGCAGGACATTATGGGACCGATGTGTTTTGACTACGGTTTTGGTCCGTTCCGTTGGGTATGTTCCAGTGGTGACCCGAAGGATTTGGCGAAGACGGATGAGATTGCAGCTCGCGTGTTAGAGGAAATCAAGACACATTCTCCGAAAGAGATTCAACAACAGATGGATGATAATATCCGTTGGATCAAGGCTGCTATGGAGAATCACCTGGTCGTTGGGTCGCAAGCCCGGATCTTGTATGCCGATGCTGAAGGTCGTATTAAGATTGCCGAGGCGTTTAACAAGGCTATCGCTGTCGGGGAAATTTCTGCTCCTGTGATTTTAGGACGTGATCATCATGACGTTTCCGGTACGGATTCTCCTTATCGAGAGACTTCAAATATATATGACGGATCTCGTTTCACGGCTGATATGGCTATCCAGAACGTGATCGGGGATTCTTTCCGCGGTGCGACTTGGGTATCTATCCACAATGGTGGTGGCGTAGGTTGGGGAGAAGTTATTAACGGTGGTTTCGGAATGATGCTTGACGGTTCTGCCGATAGCGACAGACGTTTGAAGAATATGTTATTCTGGGACGTGAATAATGGAATCTCCCGTCGTAGCTGGGCTCGTAACGAGGGGGCTGTTTTTGCCATTAAACGTGCCATGGAAGCAAACCCGAATTTGAAGGTGACGTTACCGAATTTTGCCGATGACCAGTTGATCGAGTCATTGTTTTAAATAAAATATTTTTGATGTGCGGGGAGTGCTTTTAGGAGTGTTCCCCGTTTTTTATTCCTCTTCTTCTAGGGTAAAGAGTATTACTTGCATTGTAGTTGTGCCGTGGTCTCGTTAGTAAGTCAACGGGAAGTCAACGGGAAGTTAACCGGAAGTCAACGGAAAGTTGACGTGCCGGAGGCGTGAATATGTACTTGATTTTATTTTGAAATAGAATCAATATATTAACGAGACACGCTTACGATTCCGGTGAGTGTACGGAGCGAGTTACTTGAACAGGGTCGTGAATTTCGTGGGAACGGGGGTCTCGAATTTCATTTCTTTTCCCGTGACGGGATGGATAAAAGTGAGCTTGAAAGCGTGTAAGGCCAAGCGGTGCAAGGGGTTTTTCGTGGCCCCGTATTTGGGGTCTCCGGTAACGGGGTGTCCGATTTCCTGCATATGTACCCTAATTTGGTTTTTGCGTCCGGTTTCCAATTCAAGTTCCACGAGTGAGAATTGCCGGTTCGATTTTAAGGTCGTGTAGTTCGTGATGGCCAATTTCCCGTCTTGTGAAGAGGTGGAGTGGACGATCAGAGCTTTGTTCTCGCTGATGTAGGATTTCACCTGTCCTTGTTCCGGTTGCGGGCATCCCTCGATGACGGCGACATATTTCCGTTCTCGGATCATTTCGTTCCAGTTTTTTTGTAGGATTTCTTGAACTTTTTTGTTTTTGGCAAACATCATGACACCGGAGGTTTCTTTGTCTAGGCGATGCAGGATAAAGATATGGTTCCGGGAATCTTTGTTTTTCACGTAGTTGTTCAGTATATAATAGGCTGTTTTGGTTTTATCCCGCTCTGTTCCCATGGAGAGTAACCCGCTTGCCTTTTCCACGACAATCAGGTGTTCGTCCTCATGCAGGATGTTGAGCATGGGGTGATGGAAAGGAGCCGCATTTTTGTTCATCCCGACGGTTACCGTGTCCCCGGGTTTGAGTGGCGTGTCGAATTGTGTGGTGACACGGTTGTTCACTTGCACGAGTTTGTGGGCGAGGAATGATTTCACGGCTGTCCTGCTTTGGTCATGTAAAGCTTGTAACAGGAAAGGCATTAACGTGTTTTCTTCTTGTACTTCGAAACTACGGCTACGCGGGGCTTTGGCACGGGGTGAATTCTGGGGTCTCATGGGTTTATTTGTTTAATTGGGGACAAAGGTAATAAAAGTAAGGACGTAATTCGCGGGTTTATGCGAAAATAGACACTTGTTATTGGGGTGTGTTGCGGAATTAGAGGCGATTTATTGGAACTTGGGCTTACACTTTGCTGTAAATTAATATTTAGGAATTTATTCCAAATATTATTAACCAACAAATGATCGATTATGAGTAACAAATTATTATTACTGTTGATTTTAGGAGTCGTGTTTTTTTCCGCTTGCAGCGATGATGACAAGGACCCGAATTATGACGGGACATATAAAGATTCGGGATTGGAGTTGTCAAGGGACGGGATGGTATTGAGTGGAAAGAGTGTCGCTTTATCAGGTAACACGCTAACCTTGGGTAACGTGATTCCGGGAGAACCGGCATTGGCGATTCCCGTGACGATCACGGGAAATGTAGTGGAAGGTACGAGCAGTAATGATTTCCGGGAAGTGAAGGTTTCCGGGAAAATTGAAGGAGGAAAAATGAACCTGACTCTTGCGGTAAAGAATAAGGCCACGGATATTGAGGGAACTTGGGCGGTAGGAAATCTGGATGCAGGCATTATGGCCACACATTTTACTTTCACGACAGATAAGGAAAAGGTGAAATACGGTGAGACCGAGGTCGCTCCGGAGAACGTGATAGGGTTTGTGAATGGTATATTTGGATGGATGTTACCCACCTTTCTAAAGGATATAACATTCACGAGTGATGGCAATATCACAGCCTCTTACAATAGTGATATGGCGAATCCGCAATATGCAACGTCTCCTAAAGGCATGGCCTTTTATAATTTGGTGGGAGGAAAGTTGTATATCTCTGCAAATATTGCAGGTATCGTGGAGGATATCGGGCGTAGTACTTCTGATCCATTGACAGAGATCATGGTCGTGCTGGAACAGGGTATTCCTTTTGAGGTCACGAAAGATACGGAAAAAGAGACAATGGATGTCTATATGACCCGGGAGACGTTATTACCATTTATGTCTTTGCTTCCTATGTTGGGAGAGGTTATGCCTGAAGAATTCCAGAGTTACGCTGGATTTATCACGGATTTGGGACCGATTATCCAGGAAGGGAAAACGGCGGAACTGGGATTGGTGTTGACGCAAAAGAAAACCGCTGAATAGCAATATTGTACAAGACGATTTAGAGAGTTATGTTGCATATGGTGATGTGACTCTCTTTTTGTGGAAAATGATTTATATGGAATATTCTTTATATAGGTAGAGTGGAGTTATTATAAATAGTTAAATGAAATGTTATGAAGAACAAGTTTTTATTATTAATGGTTTTAGGAATTGTATTTTTTGCTAGTTGTAGCGATAGTGACAATAAAGACACGCCGAAAGATTTTAACGGGATTTATTCTACAACGAGTACGGATCGGGTGTTAGATTTGAAGTATAGTAACGCTGTATTTATCGGGAAATCTGTTGATTTTAATTCTGTGGATGGAAAGAGTGCAACCTTGAAGTTGCAAGGGGTTGTCCCGGGAGAGAGTGAAACCGTATTTTCTAGTGTTCCATTGGTTTCTAGTAGCGGAATCTATACTTTTTCCTCTGTGAATGAAGATGCTGTACGGAAAGTGACGTTGGAAGGATCTATTGAAAAAGGGAAGTTAACCGTGAAGGTTGATGTGGCGTTTGTACAGAACGATTTGATGAAGAAGTGGAATTTTTCAACTGTAAATATGGTGTGGAAACCTACCAATTACGTGTTGTTTGAAGTTGATTTAGGTGGGATATTTGGAAAACAAAAGGTCCAGACAGGGTTAGTGACATTGTTCGCTCCTTCTATGTTAGCGCAAATGTTGAAAAGCTATTTGCAGGATGTGTCTTTTAGAAATGATGGAAATATCGTGGCAACTTATAATGCGGCGGAAAGCACGGAAGAAATCACAGAACCAGTGGCGAATTGGCAGAGTTCTCCGTTGAATTTGGTTCAATATCGTGTAAAAGATGATATTTGTTATGTATTCTTGAACATGGATATGATCATGAGACAAGTGGGAATTGATCAAGAAGGACGTGCAACAGGAACAGATCAGATGCTTGTGGCTCTTGAACAACTTTTGACAAATGGAATTCCTGTTCATTTTAAAAAGACGGTGGGAGAAGATGCTAAAGATGAGTTGTATGTTTATGTGGATGAAGTGTTGATCAAGCAATTAGGAACTCTTCTTCCCATGCTTGAAACTTTAATCCCAGAAGATATGACAATTGATATTCCCATTTTGACTAAAACGGTTGCTGTACCCGTTAAAACAATCTTAGAGAATTTACCGGGGGCGTTAGAAGCAACAACAGAGATGCAGGTGGGATTGCAATTCAAGGGAGCCGAGTAGTTTGAGAGTAGATTTGTTGAATGATCCGAGAGGCTTGTCTCTCGGATTTTTTGTAAGAGGATTAGGGAAAAATGTTAAAATGAGTATATTGAAAATATTATAATTTGAAAATTAACCAATATGGCTTGATTTTTGTTATATAAAGTAAATTAAAATTTAACAAGAAGGTTATAAACAATCGGTAATTTAAGTATGATGAAAAACAAGTTTTTATTTTTAATGATTTTGGGATGGGCATTTTTTGCTAGTTGTAGTGATGATGACAAGGATCCCTTCAAAAATTATTCGGCAGATTATAGTGGGGATAAATTAGCTCTCAAATTGAATGGTAAAGAGTTTTCCGGTACATCTGTTTCCTTTAATTCAATAAATAAGAAAAATGCGACACTTACGTTGAATGGATTGATTCCCGGAGAATCAGCTTTAGAGGTAAAGAATTTGGCTGTTGAGGAGTTGACTGGGAATGATTATACTTTTGCAGGTGAGAACAAGAATGATGATCGGATCGTGTCAGTAGAAGGTTCTGTGAAGTCTGGTGTGTTGAATTTGAATACCAGTTTTAAGGTAACTTCTAAAGTTGTTGGAAAATGGCATATGACTGAACCTAAAATGAATGAAAACACTTATGAATGGGAATATTCTCCATTAGTATTGAATATTGATACAGATGTAGAGTCGTTAACATTTCCTTTAGTGATAGAAGATGACCCTAATTTTTCTTATTCACTTCCTATGAAAGATCAAATTGAGGAAGATGGTTCTATAAATCCTGGCTTTCCAACTCTTGCAAAAACGATTTTTGGGATGATGATTCCTAATTTATTAAAATCTATTGAATTAAAGGAAAATGGGAATCTGGTAGCCACTTATATACCACTAAATCTATCCAATGATGCTGAAGAAGATTCACAGCTATTAGTGACAGAAGAGGGGTTGGTGCGTTATAATGTGAAAGATGGACAAATTTATTTGTTGATAGATATTGCTTCTTTGGTCGATATGAATTCTTTTAATGGAAGAAGTGACAACACGAATGATGCTCTTATGACGATGCTTACAATAGGAATTCCGCTAAAATTAGACGTGAATGATAGTAAATTAATTGTTTCCGTTGATAAAGATATGATGATGCCATTTATGGCATATGCTAGTGTCTTGAAAGGAATGGTTGAAAATATGGAGACGATACCTCTTTTTGGAACTTTAGTAATTACCTCTACTTCCTTACAAAAATTTATTGATGATATAGTGGTATTGGTGACGACAGCTAGAAGTATGGAATTAGGATTGGATTTAGTTCCTTATGTGGAAGAATACCAACCTCAAGCATCGTTGTCATTATCGGAAGCTATTGAAAAAACAGTTATCCAATTTGAAAAATAATGGATACCATATCACTATATAGTTGTTGATATTGTTTTTGAGAAGATAATGTAGTTGTGATATAACTAATAAAACGAACTTGACAGCATTAGTCAAGTTCGTTTTATTGGTTATTTAGTGATTGATTTGCTGATTATTATGTTTTTCACTTTCTTTTCGAATGTTAAAAAACACCTTTGAGAGGCCAATTTGTACTTGTTTTAATATTTTTGGCTTAATTTTTGTTATGTAATTGAAATCAAAATTCAAGAAGAAGGTTATAAATAATCGGTAATTTAATTATGATGAAAAACAAGTTTTTATTTTTAATGATTTTAGGGTTGGCTTTCTTTGCCAGCTGTAGTGATGATGACAAAGATCCCTTTAAAAATTACTCGGCAGATTTTAGTGGGGATAAATTAGCTCTAAAATTGAATGGAAAAGAATTTTCTGGAATGTCGGTTTCCTTTAATTCAAAGAACAAGAAAAATGCAACGCTGACATTAAATGCTTTGATTCCTGGGGAACCTGTTTTAGAATTGACAAATTTAGTTGTTGAAGAGTTGTCAGGTGATGATTATACTTTTATTGGTGAGAATAAAAACGATGATCGAACTGTGTCTGTAGAAGGTTCTGTGAAATCAGGCGTATTGAGTTTAAATACCAATTTTAAGGTGACTTCAAAAGTTGTGGGGAAATGGATGTTAGGAGGTATATCTGAGCTTGATAATGTTTCTGATGAAGTTAGTTTATCACCATTACATTTTGAACTATCTACAAGTACAGTAGAAACGGTTACATTACCAGTAATGTTGTTTGGGGGAGAATATGATGAAAATAATAATCCAATTTATAATACTCCTTTTGTATTAAGTATTGATGATGCAAATGGAAATGGATTTGTTCCATTTGTACAAAATATTGTAAAGATGTTGCTGCCTCAATATTTATATAGTATTGAGTTGAAAGAGAACGGAAGTTTAATTGCAACTTATAAGGGAATAAATGAAGATTCTGATGAACCTTTGGTTTTAGAAGAGGGGATGGTTCGTTATAATGTTGTAAATGGACAAATTTATTTGGTAATAGACATTACTTCTTTATTGGGGAGAAGTACAGAAAGTTCTTTTAATATAGAAGAAATGCTTAGCAATGGAATTCCATTAAAATTACAAATAGAAGAGGGTTTGTTGAGAGCTTATGTTGATAAGGATATGATGGTTCCTTTTATGCAATTTATGCCTATAGTTAAAGGTTTGGTTGCAGATATGGAACCTGTAAATATCATTGTCGGTGAAATAAAAGCAGAATATGTAGTTAAATTTTTGGATGATATATCTTATTTAATTACAACGGCAGATAAAGTGGAATTAGGATTGAATTTAGTTCCTTATGTAGAGGTTCCTGCTGTAAATTCGCAATCTTTCTCAAAAATGTTTGGGAATACTGTGATGAAATTTGCAAGATAATTTTGAGGAACATTACATAGATCAGTATTATTTTATTGGATTTAGATGAGATAATATTGTTTATGCTGTAATTTGGATTAAATATTATAAACGAGCTTGCCTAGATTCTGGCGGGCTCGTTTTGTTTTGGATGTGCTTTTTTTGAAATTATTCATTCTTTCCTTGTAAAAAGGAAAGACGTGATAGATTAAGGTGAGTTCGATATAATAAAGCATATTTGCCCCATCCGTTAGGAAAAAGATCGTGTAAAAATGGGAATATATCGGTGTTTTTTAGTTTCTTGCACGAGATGATGTGATTATTTCGAAGAGATGGATTCCGCCGTCTTGGAAGTGCCGAAATAGGTGATGTGTCATCTTTTAACTTTGGGTTTTTATCTTTCCTGCTACCCCCTCTAACTCCCCCTTGCACAGGGGGAGGACACGCTACATTGAAACATTGGAGTGCGTCCTCGCAACGGTTTCTTCTTTCGTGTAATGTTATGTTTCTATTATTCAGGGATATAAATTTGTTTTTATATCGAACTCACGTTAACTTAGCTAAGTTGCAGTAATATTAAGTAAGTGCAAATTTTGTACTTACTGGTTGACTTTGTATTAGTAAAAATTGTACAAAGTATTTGGATAATCAAATTCCTTTTATACATTTGCAGAACGAAAAAGACAAAATATGAATAGTACATTACATCATATGCATCATCATTGCCATCACTGTATTCAGGTGAGATGATGCTGTTGTGCTATAATTAGAAATAAAAAGTATAAACGAGCTCGCCTGGATTCAGGCGGGCTCGTTTTGTTTTTTTCGATACCATAGGTGCCTTCCCGGATTCAGTGCGACGATAAAATCAGATAGAAATGGTGAAATTAAAAGTTGCGATTCAAAAATCAGGTCGATTGAACGAGGACGCGCTCGAATTGTTGAAAGAGTGTGGGATTTGTATTAATAACGGAAAAGATCAGTTAATGGCACAAGCCTCTAATTTTCCGTTGGAGGTGTTGTATTTACGAAATTCGGATATTCCTCATTACGTGGAGGATGGAATTGTTGACGTGGCGATTATCGGGGAGAACACGGTGATCGAGAAAAGGGCAAATGTATTGAATTTGTTGGATTTAGGTTTTTCGGGTTGCCGGGTTTCTATTGCTATTCCTAAATCGGAGGAATTTACCGGGTTAGATTGGTTGCAGGGAAAACGGATTGCTACTTCCTATCCCAACACATTGAATGATTTTTTAGTACAAAATAAGATTCAGGCAGAGACGCACGTGATCACGGGGTCGGTGGAGATCGCTCCCGGTATCGGATTAGCTGATGCGATTTGTGACATCGTGAGTTCCGGGAGTACACTTTTTAAGAACGGGTTGACGGAGGTCTACACGTTGTTTAAGTCTACGGCTGTTTTGGTGGCTAACCCGAAGTTGGATGAAGAGAAACTACAGTTGGTGGAACAATTGATATTCAGAATGAAGGCGGTGTTGGCTGCCAAGTGTAATAAGTATATCCTGTTGAATGCTCCCGAAGAGAAATTACAAGAGATTTGCGATATACTTCCGGGAGTGAAAAGCCCGACAATTATGCCGTTGGAAATGAAAGGATGGTTTTCTCTACATTCGGTGGTGAACGAGAATAAGTTTTGGGAGTCTATCGGGGCGTTGAAAGCGGCGGGTGCGGAAGGGATTTTGGTGGTACCAATTGAAAAGATGATAGAGTGATTGCCTGCGGCAAGTTGTAAGTTACAGGTTGACAGGTTACAGGTTTTATGAATAGATTAATTTATGATTATGAATAAGATATTATATCCTGGGAAGGAAAAATGGATGAAAATATTGGAGCGTCCGGAGAATCGTGGAGAAGATTTGGACAAAGTGTGTAAAGCGGTGTTTGATGAGGTGAAGAGGGATGGAGACGAGGCATTGAAGAAGTACACGTGGTATTTTGATCGGGTAAAGCTAGAATGTTTCGAGGTGACGGAGAATGAGTTTCAAGAGGCAGAGAGGGAAGTGGATGCGGAGTTGAAGGAGGTAATACAAGTTGCAAAAGGGAATATCGAGGAGTTTCACAAGGTACAGATTCCCGGAAAGTGTGAATACGTGAATGAACGGGGATTCCGATGCTGGCAGGAAGGTCGGGCGATAGATCGGGTGGGATTGTATGTTCCGGGTGGGAGCGCTCCCCTGTTTTCAACCGTATTGATGTTGGCGGTTCCGGCGAAGTTGGCCGGGTGCCGGGAGGTGGTGATCTGTACACCACCGGGAAGGGATGGACGGGTGAATCCGGCTATTTTGTGGACGGCCCGGTTATGTGGAGTAACCCGTGTTTTTAAAGTGGGAGGGATTCAAGCGATTGCTGCATTGGCGTTAGGGACGAAGAGCGTGGGGCGGGTGGATAAGATTTTTGGACCGGGAAATCGTTTCGTGATGGCGGCAAAACAATGGGTCGGGCGTTATGGTGTGGCAATAGATATGCCTGCGGGACCTTCGGAGTTGATGGTGGTGGCAGATGAATCGGCACGGGCGACATTCGTGGCGGCAGATTTGTTGTCGCAGGCGGAACACGGGCCGGATAGTCAGGTGTTTCTGGTGACTTGCGATGAATCATTGATTGATCGTGTAGAAGAAGAGTTGAACAAACAATTGAATCGGATTCCTCGGAAGGCAATTGCAGAGGTGGCACTGAGAAATTCTAAATATATTGTTTTGCGTTCCCGGGAAGAGTGCGTGGAGCTGGTGAATTGCTATGCCCCGGAGCATTTGATGTTGTGCGTGAAGGATTATCTGGATTGGGTGCCGGAAATTCGGAATGCGGGTTCTGTCTTCTTGGGACACTATTCCCCGGAAAGTGCGGGAGATTATGCGTCGGGGACGAATCACACCTTACCCACGAACGGGTATGCCCGTGCGTATAGCGGGGTGAACATGGATGCCTTTATGAAAAAGATAACTTTCCAAGAGATTATGCCGGAAGGTTTGGCTTATTTGGGAAAAACGATCGAGATAATGGCGGATAACGAGAAGTTGGAGGCACACAGGAATGCGGTAAGGGTTAGGAATGTAGAATCTAAAATTTAGAATTTAGGATGAAGGAATTTGGAGATATGGTAAGGGAGAATGTAAAGGGGTTACAAGCGTATTCCTGCGCTCGTGCGGAATTCGAGGGGACGAATGTGACCTTGCTGGATGCAAACGAGAACCCGTTCGCGTCAGAATATAATCGTTATCCAGATCCGTTTCAGCGGGAATTGAAGCGAGAGATCGGTAGATTGAAGGGGGTGGAGGTTTCCCGGTTGGTACTGGGAAATGGGAGTGACGAGTTGATCGATATGTTGATCCGGACGGTTTGTACGCCCCGACGGGATAATATGCTCGTTTTTTCACCGGGCTATTCGATGTACGAGGTAAGTGGACTAGTGAATGACGTGGAGGTGAGGCGTTTGGAGTTGGACGGGGAGTTCCAGCCGGAGTGGAACACGTTGTTTGATAGCGTGGATCGGTTTACGAAAATGATTTTCTTTTGTACACCGAATAATCCGGTGGGGAACGTAATTCCTTTAGAACGTATTCGGGAAGTGGCGTCTCATTTTGATGGAATTGTCGTGGTAGACGAGGCATATATCGATTTTACCGATATGCCGTCGGCTGTTGTTTTGCAGGAGGATTGCCGGAATGTTGTCGTGTTACAAACTCTGTCCAAGGCTTGGGGGCTTGCCGGGTTACGGGTAGGAATTTGTATGGCGGACCCGGAACTGGTGATTTATTTAAACAAAGTGAAACCGCCTTATAATATCGGTTCATTGACTCAACGGCGGGCTTTGGATGTCTTGCGGAATGAGGCTGATTTTTGGGAGAAGGTGGAGGCGATCAAGCGGGAAAGAAAAAGGGTTATCGGTTTCTTGCGGAATTTATCTTGGTTGGAGGTTGTCTGTGATTCGGAGGCCAACTTCGTGTTGATTCGTTGTGAGCGTTTTCGGGAGTTGTATGAATATTTGGTGAAAGGTGGCGTTATTGTTCGGGTACGGCATATCCCGCCCCGGTTGAGTTGCGGGTTACGGATAACCATCGGGACACGGGAAGAGAATGATTTGTTGATCGAGCGATTAAAGAAATTCGGTGATTTATGAAGAAGATATTATTTATAGATCGTGACGGTACGATTATACAGGAGCCACCGGTTGATTACCAAGTGGATAGTATGGAGAAACTGGCCTTTGTTCCGGGGGTTATTGGAGCCTTACGGGAGATTGTTCGGGAGACGGATTATAGGTTGGTTATGGTGAGTAATCAGGATGGTTTGGGGACTGAACGGTTTCCGATGGATACTTTTTTGCCGCCACATAAATTTATGTTGAAGACGTTGGCAGGCGAGGGAATTGTTTTTGACGAGATACTGATTGATGGGAGTATGCCGGGGGATGGTTCTCCCCGGAGGAAACCGGGGATCGGTATGGTCGAAAAGTATTTGAATGAATTGTTGGATCGGGAGAACTCTTACGTGATTGGCGATCGGTTGACGGATATGCAGTTAGCGGCTAATATGGGGATTCGGGGGATATTGTTGGGAAAAGAGGAGATGGAGTGTTTACCTATTGTTTTAACCACGGATTCTTGGAGAAAGGTCGTGCGTTTTCTGAAACAGGGAAGTCGACAGGCGGTGCAAGTGAGGAAAACGGCAGAAACGGCGGTTCGGATTGCGTTAGATTTGAATGGAACGGGGCAGGGCGAGGTGAAGACGGGAATTGCTTTTTTTGATCACATGCTGGAACAGATTGTCCGGCACGGGGAAATGGATTTGGTGGTTTCCGTGGAGGGGGATTTACAGGTGGATGAACATCACACGATCGAAGACACGGCTATCGTGTTGGGACAATGTTTCTCGGAGGCATTAGGAGGTAAGAAAGGGATCGGACGATATGGTTTTGCTTTGCCGATGGATGAGGCGAGGGCAGAGGTGTTGCTGGATTTGGGAGGGCGGAGTTGGTTGGAGTGGAATGTCGTGTTTAACCGGGAGTACGTGGGAGATTTTCCCACGGAGATGACCAAGCATTTTTTTGCCTCGTTTTGTCAAGGGGCTAAATGTAATTTGCACGTGGCTGCGAAAGGTGAGAACACGCATCACGTGATAGAAGCTATTTTTAAAGCGTTTGCCCGTAGTTTGAGGATGGCCGTCCGACAAGAGGCCGGAGGAAGGATCCCATCGACGAAGGGGAGAATGGATTAATTTTAGATTTGGTGATTTTAGATTGAAGGGGGTGTCCCAAAAGTCATTTTATTAAAATAAACTCCTCCGTCACTTCGTGCCACCTCCTCTATAAACAGAGGAGGAGCTGGTGATTCTTCCCGAAAACAGGGAGTATTTCAACTCTCCCTCTGTTTATAGAGGGAGTACCCCGAAGGGGGGAGGGAGTTTGAAAAATGACTTTGGGAATAGCCCCGGAAGAATTGGATTATGATATTTTTTTATTGAAATGAGTAAAATAGTAATTATAGAGTACGGGGCGGGAAATTTGTTTTCGGTGAGGGTTGCGATAGAGAGGTTGGGGTATGAGGTGGTTTGTAGTGCTGATCCACGGGTGGTACGGGAGGCTGATAAGGTGATCTTTCCGGGAGTAGGGCAAGCTGCCGCGGCCATGAGACAATTGAAAGAAAGCGGGATGGATCGGGTGATTCCGGAATTGAAGGTTCCCGTGTTGGGGATATGTTTGGGGATGCAGTTGATGTGCGCCTATTCGGAAGAGGGGGGGACGGAGGGGTTGGGAATATTCCCGATGCGGGTGGAAGAATTCGGGAGATGTGGTAAGGTTCCTCATATGGGATGGAATGAGATTCGGGGGCTGAAATCCGGGTTGTTTGACGGGGTTGTCGAGGGGGAGATGGTGTATTTCGTACATTCGTATTGCGTGCCTGTTGGAGAGTATTCCATTGCCACGTGTGATTATCAGATAGCTTTTTCTGCGGCGATTCGGAAAGGGAATTTCTGGGGATGTCAGTTCCACCCGGAGAAGTCGGCCGGGGTTGGGGAAAAGATAATTGAAAACTTTTTAAAAATGTAAGAGAAATGAAGATAACGGTTATTCCGGCAATAGATGTTATAGGAGGAAAATGCGTGAGACTTACCCGGGGCAATTACGATGAGTGTAAAACGTATTATAATGATCCGGTGGAGGCTGCCCGACATTTCGAGGATATGGGAATGAGGCGTTTACACCTTGTCGATTTGGATGGGGCTAGGGAGTCCCGGGTAATTAATTGGCGGGTTCTGGAACGAATTTGTGAGGCGACTCGTTTGGAGGTTGATTTTAGCGGGGGTATCAAGAGTGACGAGGATATTTGTCGGGTGTTTGATGCGGGGGCCTCGTTTGTCTGTATCGGGAGTATGGCCCAGCAAAATAGAGAAAAGACACGGGAGTGGCTGGAAAGATATGGGGCTGAACGGATCATTATCGGGGCAGATGTAAGAGACGGGCATGTGTGTATTCAGGGGTGGAAGGTGGAGACGAAGACAACGATACACGAGTTAATAGAAACTTATTTACCCGGGGTGAAGAATGTGATGTGTACGGATATTGCCCGGGATGGGATGTTGGGAGGAGTTTCTTTAGAGCTGTATCGGGAGCTGGTAGCTCTTTATCCGGATATTACGCTTATCGCATCCGGGGGAGTAGGTTCGTTGGTGGATATTCAGGCGCTGGAAGAGATGGGTGTTTCTGCCGTGATCGTGGGGAAGGCTTTTTATGAAAAGTTTAAAATGTAGAGTTTAGAATGCAAAAGATTCCGTGATTGCCGATTCGATGATTGGATGATTAAAATCACTTAATCGAAAATTATTAAAATCACTTAATCGATAGGATCTAAAATTAATAAGTATGTTTTTAGCAAAAAGAATTATTCCATGTTTGGATGTAAAGGCGGGGAGGACGGTGAAGGGGGTGAATTTTGAGAATTTGAGGGATGCAGGGGATATTGTGGAGTTGGCCGGTCGATATTCAGATGAGGGGGCGGATGAGTTGGTGTTTTTGGACATCACGGCAAGCTCCGATCACCGGGGTACACGGTTGGAGTGGGTGGAACGGGTGGCCCGACAAGTGCGAATACCTTTTACCGTGGGTGGGGGAATTTCATCGGAGCGGGATGTTGAGGCTCTTTTGAAAAAGGGGGCAGATAAGGTGTCTGTAAATTCCAGTGTTTTGAAAGACCCGGGTTTGATAGATCGGTTGGCGGCGGCATTTGGAAAACAGTGTATTGTTGTGGCGGTGGATGCTTGTCGGGATGGTGAGAAGTGGAGAGTATACAGTCATGGGGGACGGGTGGCTACCGATCGGGAGCTTTTTTCGTGGGTAAAGGAGGCGGAAGGACGGGGAGCCGGGGAGATTTTGTTTACCTCGATGGATCATGACGGGACACATCAAGGATTTGCCTGCGAGGCAACGGGACAAGTGGCGGATTTGGTTAATATTCCGGTTATTGCATCCGGGGGTGCGGGCTGTCCGGAAGATTTCTATGAGGCTTTGACTCGGGGAAAAGCGGATGCCGTACTGGCGGCTGGAGTTTTTCATTTCGGGCAGATCCGGATTCCGGAGTTGAAATGTTTTTTGAAAGAAAAAGGTATTGTTGTTCGATAAAATATTTAATGAAATGGTAAATATTGCAGAATTAAAATTTGATGCGGCCGGGTTAATTCCGGCAATCGTGCAGGATGCAGATACACGGGTGGTGTTGATGCAAGGGTATATGAACCGGGAGTCTCTTGCCGAGACGGAGCGTTCCGGTAAGGTGTGTTTTTTTAGTCGCTCCCGGCAGCGTTTGTGGACAAAAGGAGAGGAAAGCGGACACTTTTTACTGGTGAAGGAGATTTTGGCTGATTGTGATCGGGATTCATTATTGGTGAAGGTGAACCCCGTGGGACCGACTTGCCACACGGGACAAGATACGTGCTGGGGAGAAGAGAACGTGGATCAGGATTTTTTGTTTTACTTGCAACGGTATTTGGAAAAACGAAAAGATGAGTCTCCGGAAATATCCTATACGGCTCGCCTGATCGAGAAGGGAATCAATAAGGTGGCTCAAAAGGTGGGAGAGGAGGCTGTGGAGTTGGTTATCGAGGCGAAGGATGATAACGAGGATTTATTTTTGAACGAGGCTGCCGATCTGATGTATCACTATATCGTATTGTTGATAGCGAAGGGGTACGGGTTGGAGGATGTGGTGAGGGTGCTGGAGGGAAGACATGGGAAACATAAAAGATAAAAACTAAAAGATAAAAGTTAAAAGATAAAAGGAGGCTGTGATTGCTGATTTAATGATTAATGAAGAGAGTATAGTTGTGGGGGTGGAATCACTTAATCGGCAATCGTAAATCACAAAATTAATTGGGTCATGCTAGAGTTTTATACGAATTTGGAAGGAAAGGTCGAATAGTTTGTTGTCGTTGACTTGGGTTAGGGAGGAGCTGATGGTTGATTTGTCGGGATAGTAGGTGAGGCCGGCTTTTAGGTAGAGGGTGATGAGAGTGAAGGGTTTCCAGTTAAAATTCAAGTAGGAACGAAAACCCCGGTCGTACAGGGCGGGAAAGGAGTAACCGTAGAGAACGTTGTTTTCGTAGGCGTATATTCTGGTGTTGTAGCTGTCCGTGTCAAAGTAAGCGAAACGGAATTGGGCTTTTAGGTTGGTTTGGAGGGAGGAATACATAAGGTCTTGATAGAACAGGTAACCACCTTCGTGTTTTTCTTTTTTCACGTAACGTGTATAACTGGTACGGGTTCGGGATTTTAATTGCTCGCAGATAGAATAGGTAAATTGAAACCTGTATTCTTGTTTTACACGGGAGACGGATTGGAGGTTTTCTCCGGTTTTATCGTCTTCCGGTTTCTCCTCGTGTTTGAAACGGAATGAACAATCCCAGCGAGAGCGGTTGAACGTGACATCTCCCACGATTTCTTGGCCATTACCGGGGATGGTTGCCTGATAACGGGGAGAGAAAAAGCGGAACCTATCATAATAGGCATTGATTTTCAGACTGCGAAAAGGGGTACTTTCGAGACCTAGGTATAGTCCTTCCTCGTTTGTTGTGTTGGAGTATTCTGCAAAACCGCTGTTGTAGTGAGAGTGATAGCCTTTGTCATAGTGGCGGTAAAGGGCGCATAAGGCGAATCGGGGAATCCCACTGTAACGTAGCCCGTTGACGGTTGCCCATGTTCCGTTGTCACTACGTGCTGTTTCCCCGAATAGGTAGAAATGGTAACCTCCGGTTTTGTAGTCTACACTTACGAGTGTACGTTGGTGGCCCGTTTCATTGTTTTGTTGGTAGGCGGCTTTGCCGATGGTAAGGGCGGGTGAAAAGTTGTAGTGTAATAATTGGACGCCGATGCGGAAATACCGATGATTGAGGTGGGTGGATAAGCCGGTGGTGAATTCTTTTAGGATGTGTTTCTTTTTACATTCTGAAAAGTTCCGGTGATAACCTGTTTCGTAAAGGGTGGCCGTTTGTACGGTTTTGGGGGAGAGGGTATCGAGATCAGCGAGATTACCGTCTGTTTTTTTATAAGATACGAAGATTTCGGTGGTAATCGTGCGTGTCGGGTGCAGGCTGACGGCCATACCTCGCAAGTATCGATTTTCATCGGTAGAAGTGTAGGGAGCAATACCATTTCCGGATTTCTCGTTACTAAGAGTAGATGTCGATTTTCCGGAAGAGTAACCGCTCCATGCCAGTAGTCCCTGTCCCCATTGTAATTTATAGTCTCCGACAATGACTCGGTGGATGATTTTTTCCGGGGTGTAGCATGCGTGGACGGAAAGAAAGTCAAATCCTATTTTTTGTTTTTTCGAGAAATAATTTTCTCCTGGGTCGTTTTCTAACGTGAGACCCCCTTGCCAGTGTTGCTGGTTTGATATTTTGTATTTTAGTAATGTCCCTACGGGTGGTCCTTGAAAGCGGCTTTGCTTTTTGGCGAGATAGTCCTTTTCGTACAAAAAGGCTTTCCGGCTGTACTTTTTGTAACCGGCTTGTTTTGGGCGGGTCATTTTTAAGCGGGCGAGAATTTCTTGCGATAGGTGATAACGGGATTGCTTTTCGGGGGTGTATGTTCCGATGCGTATAAATGGTTTGATGTTGGATAAATCCTGTTGACTGATTCCGGTGACGAGTAGAAGTTCGTTCGGGTGAGTAAACGGCCCGTGTTTTTTACGGAAGTCCAGTAAATTATCTATTTGCGCATCGGAAAGGAAAAATAACATTTTCAGGCTATCGAATCCGGCTGAATTGAGGTTTATCGGTTGTGCGGAGAGGCGGATTAGGGAGTTGATCATATCTTCGTAATAATCTTCCGATGACTCGATGTCATTTGTTTCCAAGAGTTTTTCAATATCCGGAATGCTCTGTGAGTACACGGAGTAGGGGATAATGAAAAGTAAGATAACGACATATGTAATTTGTCGCATGGTATAAATATTCAGATTAAAATTCGTGTTGACGGGAATTTAATCATATGAGTGAACACACCTAAATAGCCGATGTTTCAAAGGTATAAAATGTTTTGGATAATCTTTCTAATAATCTTGTTTTTTTAGAAAGTCTGCCAAGTGTAGATGTTGAATGCCTTCAATGTTACTTCCTGTGTTTAAGGGATTAAGGCTGACCACGTATTTGGGGTAATTATCGGGGATTGCTAATAGATTGCCAAATTCCCGTTCTTTTGTTTTCTCGTCAACAATGAGATAAGTCGCTTGTACGTAGATTTTCTTACCTTGTTTTAAAGCTACGAAATCAATTTCAAGACCATCCTGTTGACCCACGTAGATTTCATATTGTAGGATTGAGAGATGTAAATATATGGCATTTTCGATAAGTTTATGAATATCACGTTGTAGGTCAAAGCCTATTTGACTGTTACGTAACCCGATGTCTTCGAAATAATACTTTTCTCCAATTTCAAATTTTTTCAAGCCATTAATCTCTATTCGTCCCACTTTATGAATTAAGAAGGCGTTACTTAAAGCCTTCAGGTAATTGATAACTTGAAGTGTTGAAATATCTACTCGTTGCGATTTCAGGTATTTGCTAATATTGTTTGCGGAAAAAAGATTCCCGATATTGTCGGCCGTGTATATGGCTAATGTTTCGAGAAAATCGATGTTACGAATACCTTCTCGCTTAACAACGTCTTTTAATAAAATGGTTGAATACACGTTACGCAAATATTCAAATGCCATTTCATCATTCAGTTCCAAGCGTGAAAGATAAGGCAATCCTCCGTAAGTAAGGTATTTCGTCAAACTTTGCTGGTCGTCTGGGAGCTGGTGAAAAAGTAAAAATTCCGGGTAGCTTAGACTATGGATGTGAAATTCTATATATCGGCCGGATAAATAGGTGGCTAGTTCTCCCGATAACATTTTGGCATTGCTACCCGTGCAGAAAATATCACAGGAGTCTTTGGCTTGAAGGTCACGAAGGGTATGTTCGAAATGATCAATATCTTGAATCTCGTCAATGAATAAATAGTTGTCCTTTGCCGGGTTGATTTGTGTCTTCAAATATTGGGAAAGATCTTGATCGTTATGAATCATTCGAAATTCTTCATATTCCATATTTATATATATGACATTAGCATCTGGGTGATCGGTTTTGATTTCTTCCATGAGTTGTAGCATGATGTAACTCTTGCCTACACGCCTTTGACCGGTAAGTACTTTTATGATACCTTTTCCGATAAAAGGTTTTATCCTTTTGCTGTATAATGGACGATCAATAATCTTCATTTTATATGGTATGATTTATATGTACGGCAAATATAGGAAATTTATAAGTTATAACTTATAAAAATGGGGGATTTGTTTTGTTTGTAAGTTATGATTTATAGTTTTTGATCGTGAGGTTAGGGATTGCTTTTGCACAATAAATAGAAATGGGGCTGAATTCTAAGTCTCTTGCAACTATTTAATGAAGAAAATCGTGGTAAAATGTATTTTTATTGCGATTTTCTTTCCCCCCACAGCTTCTTTTTCTTTTCAAAAATCTCGTGATTCGCGAGAGACTTTCGAAAAGAAAAATAATCTTTCCCTCGCGCGTGTCACCGCCCTATGCTCTTAATGTAACGAATGGAGTTTTCCTTTTAATAACTGCAAAACACCTTGCAATAA